>JAJRBV010000071.1 GCA_028679275.1 Methanoregulaceae archaeon | reverse complement strand
ATTTTTGGATAAACGGTAAACCATTTCGTCAGAAAAAAATCATCGTCCTTTCATTCCCTGGACCGCGAATAACCCCCTGTGCCGCGGCCGCGATGTCGAGGAGTTGGGACATCCTATCTCTTTTCCGCCCTGATGATAACATAGTCAAGAAAACATTCGAGCAGGTCAGAAGAGGACAGAGATTTTCTCCCGGTATAAACGTTATAGGGCTTACACTTTTTTCTCCACTACCCTTCCCCTCAGGGCACGAATGAACATATTTCGTACTCCCGGTTCCAACTCTCTGTAAGAAAGTGATACTACACGTTGCATGAAAAAGAAAAGGATCTGCTCGCTGATGCCGGGCTATCACATCATGGGGGGCTCCGCAGTGGCGGGGGTAAGACAGACACAAAATCCCTTGGAGCTTCCTGTAAGATATGGAACCCTGTGTTGCGGGAAAAACTAATGGATGAACTGCCACGATACCCGATTTTTAAAAAAAATATGATTATAAATCAGTCATACTGGCGCCAGGTATGGCTGCATACCGTACATCGGAAGAACCTGACCTCGCTCTCATCAGCGGCGCGGAGCTGCCGGAGCCACCAGAATGCGAGGTTGTTCTCACATTTCGGGCACCGGATCGCGATGGTAGGGAGGGTGGGGATCTGACCCTCCTCTTCCACGATTACGATCTCCTTTTCACTCCGCTTCCTCGTCTTTTGCATCTGGTCTCCTTCAGTGATTTTCCTGATGTACCCGCATTTACGGCATTTGAGCTGGCCTGCCGAGGATATCATCAGGCTCTTGCACTCGGGACAGAACATTGGTTCAATAATGGGTGCACATTCATGATTAAGGCTTGGATAACGTCGTTCAGGCCGGTAACGGGTGAATGTGCCCCATCGGAACCCTTTTTTTCATCCTGCGACGATTGTTATAGGAATGAAAGAAATCTTCGTGCTGGCATCCTGCATATTTTTCCTTGCATTCCTGCTCCCCACAAGGGCACGAAGATATTTCGCAATCCTCGGATGGACGGCCATTGTCCTCTTTCTCTTTGCAGAGGTTCCCTATTACCTCTCGATTAACAATTTCCTGTACCCCACCCTTGCTGTACTGGCAGTCCCGTTCCTGTATATCACCGCAAAATACCTCCTTGCAGATGACCCGAGAGTAGAGCAGTTGTCGAGGGCTGCAGCCGTGGCGTTCCTCATCTATGCCCCGTTTGCCTATACCCCGCTCGGAGACTGGCTGATTTCGGTGGTGGTCGGGCAGACGCTCTGGATGGTCAGGACGCTGGGTTTTGAAACCGATCTGTATGCCTGGAACATGGTGATACGAAACGGTTTCCGTGTGGAGATCATCCTTGCATGCACAGGAATCCAGGCTATAGCAATCATGCTCGGTGTTGCTTTTGCGGTGCCGACCACGACACGTCAGAAAATACTCTCGTTTCTGCTGGTAGTTCCGACCATCTATATCCTGAATATCTTCAGGAACACTGCTGTGATCATCGCGTATACAGAGCAGTGGTTCCCTTATCTGTCCGGCATTGCAGGAAACGGGGAGTTCGGGTACGAAAGTTTCTTCTGGGCTCATAACGTAATGGCAGAACTGCTTGCCCTCGTACTGCTCGTCGCCATCGCATACGGACTCTTCCGGATCATCCCCGGGCTTGCAGACCTTGCGGCAGGGCTTTACCAGCTGTATTCAGAGGAAATCAGGAGAGCCTTCCATAGAGATAGATGATCCGCTGCAATGCCGAGAGGTTTGTTCCAACGGCGATGAGAATTACCGATACCCAGATAAAGCCGGTGACCCCCCCGATGAGGAGCACGAGGATCGTCTCCGGTCTCCCGAAAAAACCTATCCCTTCAAGCGGATCCTCAATTTTTCCCCCGATGCGATCCTTGTATCCTGTTTCTGCATACACCACCGGCTTGATGAAAGTGTTCATCAGGGAGCCGATAATTGCAATGGCAACGATAGCAAAGTCGCTGACCGGGGGAAAACCCGGGAAGCGGGAGAGGATGGCGATCCCGGAAAGGCCGACCCCGAGAATGACAAGGGCGTCCACGTATTTGTCAGCGATCCAGTCAAAGACTGCCCCGAACCGGGTCTCTTTCTCGGTCTGCCGGGCAACGCTGCCATCGACAAGGTCGAGGACTGCAGATACGAAGAGGAAGAGACTCCCGAGGATAAACATCTGGTACACATAGAATACCGCACACAGCACCCCTGCAAGGAGAGAGAGGAGGGAGACCTGGTTTGGCGTGATGCCGGCCCTGCAGAATACCGTTGCAATCGGCTCAATATACCGGACGAGCCGGGGCCGGAGTGCGGTTATGTTCATGGATTAATTAAGCAGCACGGGAAAGGATAATACTTGCTGAAGCTCAAAAACGGCAGGATACTCCGGTCGGGCGAACTTCTATAACCGATCAGGGTGTAGATTCTCCTGCGAAGGAATACCTGTGCCGGAATCACCCAGTCGCCCCCACGTGCTGATGATGTCAGAAATTACAGCGGACGGGAAGCTGACGCTCAAGAAGGGGAGTTCAAGCAAGATCCTGATGAAGTATATGGATCCTGCGACCGAGATACTCCTTCACAGGACCAGGGCGTCCTGTGATGCGATCATGGTGGGAGCAAATACAATCAGGATCGACAATTCCTTCCTCACCGTGCGGCTGGTGAAGGGGAAAAGCCCGATCCGGGTCATACCCTCAAGCATGGCAGACATCCCTCCTGATGCGAATGTTCTCTCACCCGTGGCACCGACTATCATTGCAGTCTCCGAGCGTGCGCCGGCCGATCGGGTGAATGAACTCAGGGAACGGGGAGCAGAGATCGTCTGTGCGGGCACGGATCATGTCCACCTTCCTACCCTCATGGAGATTCTCAGGACCGGGCACGGGGTAAAAAAACTCATGATCGAGGGCGGACCGACCCTGAACTGGCACATGCTCCATCACCGGCTTGTGGACGAAATTCGTCTCATCCACCTGCCTTTCATCGTAGGGGGCGCGGACACCCCGTCCCTTGTGGGAGGGATGCATATCGAAACTGAGGAAGAGATGATCCGGCTCGTGTTAAAGAACCACTACCTGTGTGGAAGCAATCTTGTAACCGAATACGATGTAATCTACCCGTCCGGGGGCGGGAAGGATGTTTCATGAACCGGACCCCGATCATTCCCGGCACAAAAAAGAGATTCTGATAATTGCCGGGCTGGTACTCGGTGTAATTGCCATCGCTGCTGCGATATATTTCATGTCCGGGTATCCCCGGGAGATGGGGATTGCAGTCATCAGGATCGAGGGGGTGATCGTAACAGGCAATTATTACGGGGATGGCTATACCGGGAGCGAATATGCCGGGAGGCTGATCCGGGATGCGGCGGATGATCCTATCGTTGAAGCCATCGTCCTCCGAATTAACAGCCCGGGTGGAACCCCTGCTGCAGCCCAGGAGATTGCTGCCGATGTCAGATATGCCCGGGAAAAGAAACCCGTGGTGGTCTCGATGGGGGAGATCGCAACTTCGTCAGCCTACTACATCAGCGCTTATGCCGATCGCATCTATGCAGACCCTGATACCCTGACCGGGGGGATCGGGACGGCGTGGACATTCTTCGATATATCAGGCTGGATGGAGCAGGAGAACCTGAGTGTTGAGGTAATCAAATCGGGGAGCCTGAAGGACATGGGTTCCGAATACCGGCCACTCACCGACGAGGAGCGGAGCTATGCCGGACATCTGGTCAATGCAAGTTACGAACGGTTCATTAGGGACGTGACATCGGAGCGGGCAATCGAACGGAGCAGCGTGGAGGATGCCCGGGTTGTGAGAGGTGAGGAAGCGATCGGTATGGGACTCGTCGACGAAATAGGCAACCTCTTTGATGCGATTGACGGTGCACGGGAACTGTCATGAGAGCGAAGAACAAATAAATCACGGTCGGGAAAGATCCGGGGATCCCGTTCTGTACCTGGCCTGGATCAGATCATCATCAGGGGGTCTGCTTTCATATATTCTCGGCAGACTGTTGTGGCATACTGACCCGGCTCAAGGGAAAAAGAGAGTCTGGCACGATCCCCGGTTACTTCCGGTACTACTTCGGCTGACAGGGCAATGGGGCGGGAGGCACCGTCAAAACGGGCCTGCACCAGGTCTGAGGCAGCACAGAAATCCCCGCTTTTTATTCCATCTTCGGAAAGGAGCAGTTCCATGGTCCGGTTGTCTGCACAGGCCGGGGCTTCGTCCCGGCATCCCGGAACCCTGATGGCGATCCGGCACCGGCCTCTCATTATCTGGATCCTTGCACTGCCTTCGGTTTGCTGGGAAACCCGGTCCTCTTTCCCGCTGGCAAAAAGGAGGCGGTCACCGGGAAGCGGCCCGGTGAGATCTCCCCCGTCGGCAATTCTGAGGGAGAGAGCCCGGTTGAAAAGCAGGGACTGGTAGGCACTCACCAGCATGGAGAGGAGCTTTGGCGGCAGGACCCGGAGTGCACCCCGGTAATCACCCGGGTGGGTTGCGAGATGATGGAGCATGGACCGTTCGTAATTGAGCGGCAGGGGAAATTCCCTGATCGACCGGAGCGGATCCCGGTGTTCAAGGAACGAGGTGCGCGCCTCCTGCACCCTTTCAGGTTCACCGGGGAATGCAGCGCCGATATAATGGCAGACTGCACCTTCGTAGTCCCCTTTCAGGATATATGCTCCTGTGGTATGGCTGACCGGGCGAATCACTCCGAACCTCTGGATGCCGTAGTAATTCGGGACACCGGTGCGGCATACCCCGGTCACTGCCGAGATGATCTCGGGATCCGCATGAGCTTCCCGGATGGTAATGGTGAACCGGTTTGCCGAATGGGAACCGAGGGTCAGGGGGGATGAGGATCTCCCTACCGCCTCGATGCTGATATCCCGGATCTGGACCTCCCGTATCTCTTCGGGAGTAATTCCCTGCAGGGAGATGAGCTGGGAGGTGATGGCATGCTTGTCCTTCGTTCCCCCAAAACCGATCCGCTTATAGGAAATGCCGAGCCGCTTCGCGATCTCCTTTAAGGCCCGCTGCTGGTCCCAGTCCTTTTTGGTCAGCCGGCAGATGAGGAACGGGCCCCCGGTGCCGACACTGCAGGGGATCTCTTCGACAATGAAATCTTCGGCGGAAGTCCGGAGCTTTCCTCCGATCCCCGGGGTGTTGCTCCCATAGTATCGCATTCCGAGCATCTGCTCAAGCGGGTACAGGCTCTCTCTCATAGAAGCGACAGGTCCCCGGTGATTTTATCAAGGTCTCCCGACTTTGCCGGCCCGAGACCAAGCGCGGTGATGGTCCCGGGCGGAACCTCGGTCATCCCGGCGTCCTGGACAAGGGCGGCAGATATCCCGGCAGATTCCGCGATAGTCTTTATTTCGAAGAGGGCCCGTTCGCCCGCCACCCTGAGGACGACCTTCTTCTGCCCCTCGGTAAACCATCTCCGGCGGGTTGCCGCGTCTGACCGCTCATATGCAAGAATCGCTGCATGTGCAGCCTGGGCACACATCTTTCCGCAGCTCATCCTGAGGTCTGAACGCACCACGAGGCACTGCTTCCACTCAAATACAGGATCCTTCTCCATAACTCCTTCCTGTTTTATCGGGAACCATCAAATAGATGGTCAATGGGGATCGTAACGGCCAGGGACAATGACTGCCTGGTGCAGTACCCATCAGTATTCTGATTTCTGGACGTGATCGGGAAAAATCTTTCACCGATATCTTTCACCTATACTTAATAGGCCGGGGGCTCTTTCTGACACTGCATCCTGTTCGCTGCGATGGTGCAGGAAGTGCAAATCAGGATCAGGATCTGCAAGGTCCGGATCTGTCATATTGATGCCGATACAGGAGAACCAGGAAGGTACGTGTGACCCGCAGAAGTCCGTATGATGTAGTGGTGGTCGGAGCCGGCCCGGCCGGAAGCACCTGTGCCCGCCGTTGTGCGGAGCTCGGGCTCTCGACCTGCCTGATCGAGGAGCATGCGGCGATCGGTTATCCTGTTCAGTGTGCAGGGCTCCTCTCTTTACGCGCTTACGAGGCATGTGAGGTAACGGAGAAGCCGGTTCTTCACGAGGTTTCCGGGGCAAGGATCGTGACTTCCCGTGGATCCGAGCTCTCCTTTGATGCAGGAAATACGAAGGCGTATGTGGTCGACAGGGGGCTCCTTGACCGGGAGATGGTCATAAAAGCGGCCCAGGCGGGAGCCGAAATCAGGGTAAAGACTGCATTCTCGAAACGATCCGGGTCGATGGTGATCACGAGAGGGATATCAGGGCGCGGGGAGATCCCGTTCCGGATCCTGATTGCCGCAGACGGGCCGCGGAGCAGGGTCGCACGGGATCTCGGCATGCCAAGACCCCAGGTCTTTCTCGCAGGTATCCAGGCGGAGATACCAAAACCTATGGCAGGGAATCATGTCGAGATCTACCCTGACGCATCACCCGATTTCTTCGGCTGGATCATCCCTTCGGGTAACGGCAGGGCGCGGATCGGTCTTGCCGGGAGAGAAGATGTCTTTTTCCGGTTCTCACGGTTCATGGAGGAACATGGGGGGGGAAGCTGCTGTCACCTTGTGACCGGGACAATCCCGATCGGGGTGATGAGCCGGACCTACGGCCACAGGACTCTCTTCATTGGTGATGCTGCAGGCTTTCCCAAGCCCACTTCAGGCGGGGGCGTGTACACGGGGGTGAGATCGGCACACCATGCAGCAGAGACCGCCTATGAGGCCTGCAGTTCCGGTATAACCGGGGACGAGCTGCTCGGCAGGTATGAGAAGCGCTGGAAAGCCGATATCGGGAAGGAACTCGCGACGGGGTTCCGTCTTTTTGGGATTCGCCAGAACCTGACATTCGAAGAGGTTGACCGGCTGATAACCGTACTGAACGACCCGGCCCTCAAAGCAGATATCCTGAAGTACGGTGACATGGACAGGCCGGGTGTTTTATTGAGGCGTATTGTAAAAAATCCAAAAATATATCCGGTTTTGGGAATACTTCTGCGATCGGGAGTACGCCATTTTATCAAATAATAATCTTTTTTATGTATGAATTCATACGAATGTTTAATTTGTTATGAACAGGTGAACGCATGCACATTCCCGATGCATTTATCCCCCTGCCCCAGGCAGCAGTATACTGGATCATCGCCCTGATCTTCATCGCCCTATCGCTCCGGTGGGCAAGAAAGGAACTGTCGGATGAGAAGATACCGCTTGTTGCGATCCTCGCTGCCGGCATCTTCGCTATTCAGGCTGTGAACATCCCTATTCCCTGGGGAACCAGCGGGCATATGATGGGCGCCGCTCTGGCTGCCATTGTGCTCGGATCCCCCTTTGCGGCGGTCTTTATCCTCACGCTCGTGCTTATCGTGCAGGGGGTGCTGTTTGGTGATGGCGGCCTGACAGTGATGGGCGCAAATATCATCAACATGGGGGTTATCGGGGGTTTTTTCGGCTATTACAGCTACCGCGGCTTCTACCCGATCTTCAAGTCCCCGTACGCACCGGCATTCATTGCAGGATGGCTCTCCCTCTTCATCGCAGCCCTGGCATGTGCCGTGGAGATGGCAATGGCAGGGACCTTCCCTCTCGGGCTCGGACTCTTTTCCATGGGCCTGTACCACGCCGTGATAGGGATCATCGAAGGTGGTATCACGGCATTTGCAATCTACCTCATCGCTACCGCCCGGCCTGACATCATGGCGGATTCAACTGGGGTGCCGACATGATGGATAAAAAGACATTCATCTTTGCAGGGCTGGCAGTTGCACTCGTTATCGCAGCTATGGCCCCGTTTATTGCATCAAGCAATCCAGACGGACTCGAAAGCGCCTTTTTCGGCATCTTTGGTGCAAAAGAGATACAGGGATCTGACCTCAACGAAGATGCAGCAGGATCAGCTGAGGAGGAGGTTACGGCAATCACCAGCAACGAGTTCTCGTTCGCGTCTCCTTTCCCTGATTACAGCATTGAAGGGCTTTCCAAATTCGGTGAGGCCGCTGCCGTTATCATCGGAACCCTGCTCGTGCTCGGCATAGCACTGGGATTATCGCGGGTAATCGCCGCCCGGCAGGGATGAAAAAGAGACTATGTATCATTTTTTGAAAAAGGATCCATCCAATGCACCTCCTTGAAACACGCGATCTCACTTACGTCTATCCCGGCAATGTCACAGGGCTTGACCACGTGAACTTCATCGCCGGAAGAAACGCAAGAATCGCAGTAATCGGCGCCAACGGGGCGGGAAAAAGCACCCTCTTCAAACATTTTAACGGAATCCTGCGGCCTACGAGCGGGACGGTGCTGGTCCACGGCGAACCGGTCACACCCCAGAATATCAGGGAGGTCCGGAAATATGTCGGACTCGTATTTCAGAATGCTGACGACCAGATCTTCTCCCCCACCGTTGAGCAGGACGTGGCATTCGGGCCGATGAACCTCGGGCTTGACGCAGAGACGGTCAGCCACCGGGTCGAGGAAGCACTTGCCATGGTCGGCATAGAGCACCTGAGAGAGAGGGTTCCCCACCACCTTTCCGGAGGAGAGAAGAAACGGGTTGCGATTGCCGGGGTGATAGCGATGGAACCTCAAGTCATCGTCCTTGACGAACCGACTGCCGGGCTCGATCCCCAGGGAGTAAAAGACCTGATCTCGGTGATCAATGCCCTGGCAAGGGAATACGGTATCACCGTGATCTTCTCTACCCATGATGTCTCACTCGTCCCGGAAGTCGCGGACTATCTTTATGTCATGCACAGGGGAAAGATCGTCGCAGAGGGGGGAGTCTCGGAGGTGTTTGCCGACCCGGAACTGCTGGGCTCGGTACGGCTGGACGTGCCCGTTATACCGAAACTGATCAGGCTGCTCCGTGAGGAAGGGCTCGATATCGGGATGGCATATACCCTTGAGGAAGCAAAGACTGCCTTTCTCAAGTCTTACAGGGAACGGGTATGATCGAGGATCTATTCTTTCTCGAGAAGCAGACTTACAAAAAGAGCCCGGTCCATTCTCTCGATGCCAGGGTCAAGATCATCATCGCATTCGCGGCCATCATCGCGATCGTTGCCGTCCCGTATTCGACGGTAATCTATACCGTTGGTGCAGTATTTTTTTTATTTTTCGCGCTCCTCTGGGCCGCATCGGGTTTATCCCCGCTCGTGTATTTCAAACGCCTCGTCGTCATTTTGCCATTTGGAATTTTCCTCATCGTGTTTCAGATTTTTTTTAAGAATCCCTACTACGAGAATTTCACGACGATAGCCACGCTGCCGTTCGGAATCGAGATATATGCCGAATCGGTCCAGTTCGCAACAATCCTCCTCGTAAAATTCCTCGTTTCGGTCTCATTCATCATCCTCCTCTCTTCAACAACGAGAACCCAGGACATGCTCGAGGGTGCCGGAAGGCTCGGGCTCCCGGCCGAGTTTACCCTCACTCTCGGGATGATGCTCCGGTACCTGTATGTGTTTGGGTATATGATACGGAAGATGACCCAGTCGCTTGAAACCCGTTGCTTCAACCCTTTTGACCGTGCCCTCCCCTACCGCTACCGTCTCGAAAAGGTGGCGTACGCCGTGGGGACCCTCTTTATCCGGTCGTATGAGCAGGGTGAACGGACCTACATGGCCATGCTCTGCCGTGGCTACGGCCGGGAGAGCCACCTGTATATCGCGAAAAAACCATTGGAACGGAAAGACTGGGTTTTTTTAACGGCCGGAATGGCACTTGTCATTGTGACCCCTGTCCTGGCCTGGACCCGCTTTCCCGTCATCCTGTAACATGCCCGCATCCTTTATCGCTCGCGGTGCCTGATATCTCTCCATGGAGAGTAAATTCGGACGGGGATTTATCACGAGCATCGTGCTCATCTGCAAACACTTTGCCCTTCCTCCCGAACAGGCATTCTACGGTGCAGCGGATCATCTTGACGGATTCGAGGTACCAGCACAATTCAGGGGGACTGAGGTGGAGGAGCTGTCTTCACAGCTCCGTAAAAGAATCGCCTGGCACCAGCCAGGCACCCTTGATCGGGAGGAGGCGGCCGAGGTCATCCGCGTCCTGAACAAACTGATCATTGCCATTGACAAATCGCTCGGGATCACCGATCCGGAACTTGGCGAATTCCGCTGAAATTCCAGCCCTTGAATCAGCATTAAGAGGGAAAACGACCTATACTTAGTGTGACGGTCAGGATTTGCAATAGATATTTTTTCGAGGGAGGGGAGAGATGACCGAGACCTATGATGCATCCCATATCACCGTACTTGAAGGGCTGCAGCCGGTACGGGAACGGCCGGCCATGTATATCGGGAGCACCGATACGAGAGGGCTTCACCATCTCGTCTACGAGGTGGTGGACAACTCGATCGATGAAGCTCTTGCAGGATACTGTACCAAAATATCCGTTCTGATCGGCAAAGACGGCTCCATCTCCGTTGAGGACAACGGGCGGGGGATCCCCGTCGACCAGATGGAGAAGAACGGCAAGACGGCCCTTGAAGTGGTGCTCACCGTGCTCCATGCAGGGGGAAAATTCGACAAGGAGACGTACCAGGTATCAGGTGGGCTTCACGGGGTTGGGGTATCCGTCGTCAATGCCCTCTCGAGCTGGCTTCTCGCCCGGGTGTACAGGGAGGGTAACATCTACGAGATGCGGTTTTCACAGGGTAACACCATGGCCCCCTGCTCGCAGCGCGAAGAGACACTGGGCGAGCTGATCAGCCGGTACCAGCAATGGTACGGGGAACCCGCACCATTTACCCCGGCAAAACCGGTTCCCGGATCCACGAACGAAGATCTGCAGAAGGAAACCAGGCGGGAATTTCTCTCCCTTTTTGGTACGAGGCTGACCGGGACGCGGATCTCGTTCATCCCTGACAAAACCATCTTTGAGACGACCACGTTCGATTATGACATCCTTGCACACCGGCTTCGTGAGCTGGCCTTTTTAAACGCTGGTCTTGCCATAGGAATCACCGATGAGCGGACCGGGGACCATTCCACCTACTGCTATGAGGGCGGTTTATCGGAGTTCGTAAAATATCTGAACGAGGGGGCAGAAAGCCTGAACCCCGTCCCCATCTTCATATCCCGAAAGGACGTCGAGAACAAGGTCGAGCTTGAAGTGGCGATGCAGTATACCACGGGATACGATGAAAAGATCTTCAGCTACGTCAACTCGGTCAACACGCGGGAAGGCGGTACCCACCTCGAAGGGTTCCGGAGCGCGATCACCCGTGCCATCAATGTCGTGGCAAAGCGGAACGGGATCATCAGGGAGAACGCCACGATCACGCTGCGTGGGGAGGACGTGAGGGAGGGGCTGACGTCCGTTGTCTCTGTCAAGATGGCGAGCCCCCAGTTCGAGGGTCAGACGAAGATGCGCCTTGGCAACAGCAATGTGAAAGGGATTGCAGATTCGCTCGTCTACGCGGCCCTCACCGAATATTTCGATGAAAATCCGAAAGTGCTCCAGGTAATCGTTGAAAAGGCGCTTTTTGCTGCAAAAGCACGGGAGGCAGCCAGGAATGCCCGCGAGCTTGCCCGGAGAAAGAGCTCACTTGAAAGTTCAGGCCTGCCCGGAAAGCTTGCAGACTGCTCCGAGCGCGACCCGCAGAAAAGTGAGATCTACATCGTGGAAGGGGATTCAGCAGGCGGGAGTGCCAAGCAGGGCAGGGACAGGAAATTCCAGGCTATCCTCCCGCTGCGGGGAAAGATCCTGAACGTCGAGAAGGCCGGTGAGCACCAGATCCTGAAGAATGCAGAGATCCAGACGCTTATCTCAGCGATAGGAACGAGTATCGGCGAGAAATTCGATATGGAACGCGCACGGTATCATCATATCGTCATCATGACCGATGCAGATGTGGATGGCGCCCACATCCGGACCCTGCTCCTGACGTTCTTCTACCGATACATGCTCAGACTGATCGAGGCCGGGTACGTGTACATCGCCCAGCCACCCCTCTTCTCCCTCTCGAAGGGAAAGGAAGAGAAGTACGCTTACCGGGAAGAGGATATGAAGCGGATTCTTTCGGAGCTTGGTGAGAAGGGGGTCTCGGTCAAGCGGTACAAGGGTCTTGGCGAGATGAACGCCCAGCAACTCTGGGATACGACGATGAACCCTGCCAGAAGGATATTCAAGCAGGTCACCATTGAGGATGCGATGGAGGCAAACGAGATCTTCAAGACGCTGATGGGAAAGGATGTCGAGGCCCGCAAGGATTTCATCAAGCGGCATGCCAAAGAGGTGACAAACCTTGACATCTGATGAGACGATCCGGGACGATGGCTCTCCTGTAATCCCCCGTGTTGAGAAGGTCAGTATCGAGCAGGAGATGAAGACCTCGTATATCGATTACGCGATGAGTGTGATCATCGGCCGTGCCATTCCGGATGTCCGTGACGGATTAAAACCAGTCCACCGCCGTTCCCTCTATGCGATGTGGGAGATGGGAAACACCAGCGACAAACCCACCAAGAAGAGTGCCCGTGTGGTCGGAGAGGTGATGGGTAAGTTTCATCCTCACGGCGATGCGTCAATCTATGATACGATCGTCAAAATGGCACAGCCCTTCTCCTACCGCCACATGCTTGTCCAGGGACAGGGTAATTTCGGATCGGTCGATGGGGATTCTGCAGCCGCGAGCAGGTACACCGAGGTAAGGCTCTCCCCGTATGCCGAGACTCTCCTTCTTGATATTGACAAGGAAACCGTCACATTTATCCCGAACTATGATGAGTCTCTCGAGGAGCCTGTCGTTCTCCCGGCAAAGATCCCAAACCTCCTCGTGAATGGTTCAGATGGTATTGCGGTCGGGCTGGCAACGAAGATGCCCCCTCACAACCTGAAGGAAGTGTGCACTGCCGTCAGGCTGTATCTCGACAACCCTGACGCCACCGTGGAAGACTTCATGAGGATTATGCCCGGGCCTGACTTTCCGACCGGGGGAGTCCTTATGGGGACCGACGGGGCGAAAAACGTGTATGCAACGGGCCAGGGTCGCCTGATCGTCCGTGGTGTTGCATCCATCGAAGAGTCCGAAAGCGGCAGCCGCGGAGACCGGATCATCGTGACCGAGCTCCCGTACCAGGTCAACAAGGCACAGTGGATCACCGCGATTGCCGAGATGGTCAAAGACAAGAGGATCGATGGGATCAGCGATATCAGGGACGAATCAGACAAGGAAGGGATCCGGGTCGTCTTTGAGCTGCGGAAAGGGACGATGGCGCCCGTTATCCTGAACAACCTTTACAAGAATACCGCCCTTGAGTCCAGTTTCTGGGCGATCAACTACGCTATCGTGGACAGCCAGCCGAAAATTCTCACGCTGGCCGGGCTGCTGGAACAGTTCGTCCTTCACCGGATCGAGGTGATCCGGCTCCGGTCAGAGTTCGACCTGAAAAAAGCGCAGGAGAAAGTCCATATTCTGGAGGGCCTTCTCACGGCTCTTTCACGCATCGACGAGGTCATTGCCGCTATCCGCGCATCTGATACGGTTGATACGGCAAGGACTGCACTTGTCAGCAAGTTCGGTCTCTCAGAGCCGCAGGCCAATGCAATCCTCCAGATGCAGCTCCGTCGTCTTGCAGCTCTTGAACAGCAGAAGATAATCGATGAGAAGCGCGGGCTTGAAGCTGAGATAGCACGGCTGCTCACCATTCTTTCCAGCGAAGCCAATATCAGGGATGAGATCCGGCGGGAAACCGATGAAATTGCCGGCAGGTTTGGCGATGCACGGAGGACACAGATTGCACTCGATATGAGCGACCTCTCGACAGAGGACCTGATCGAGGACAAGACGGTGCTGGTCTCCATCACAACGGCAAATTATATCAAGCGGACGGATATCGACAGTTACCGGAAACAGAGGCGGGGCGGTCACGGCGTAACCGGAATGACGATCAAGGAAGACGATGTTGTCGATTCTGTCTTCGTTGCAGGGATGAAGGATTACCTGCTCTGCTTCACCAATACCGGGCGCGTATACTGGCTCAAGGTGTACCAGATCCCTGAAAGTTCCCGCGTGGCGAAAGGAAAGCCGATCGTCAACTTACTCAATCTCAAGGATGAGATGGTGACCACGGTCATCCCGATACGGGAATTTACCCGGGACCGGTACCTCCTGTTTGCTACCAGGCTCGGGCAGGCGATCAAGATCCCGCTGGACCAGTTTTCATTCCCGAGGTCAGTCGGGACCAATGCAATCAAACTCCGGGGGGAGGATCAGCTGGTCGATGTGATACTTACCGACGGGACAAAGGAGATTATCCTGACCAGCCGGTTCGGCCAGAGTCTCCGGTTCCATGAAGACACGATCAGGACGGTGGGGAGAAATGCCCAGGGAGTAAGGGGCATGAAGATGCGGGGTGGTGATACCGTGGTTGCCCTGACGCTGCTCGAAAAGGATCACCTGCTCACCATATCGGATGTCGGTTTTGGAAAGAGGACCGAGTTTGACGAATTCCGGGGGCATGGGAGGGGGACCATGGGGGTCCGGAACATGCAGCTTGACCGGGACGCGGTCGTCATCGCATCCTGCGCAGTCCTTGACTCTGATGAAATTCTCGTGATGACCGCATCCGGAATCGTGATCAGGACTCCTGTGAGCGAGATAAGGGTGATAGGGCGGGGAACCAAGGGTGTCAGGATCATGCGGCTCGGCGAGAATGATCGCGTCGTGGGGATTGCAGTCGTGCCTGCGGAGGTCGATGCAGGCCAGGGGAACGGGGCGGAACCGGAAACACCCGGAGCTCCCGGAGACTAAAACAAGTTCCGCTCATTCTTTTTCGAAAACCGCCCGGAGGGATTCCGGTACGCGGACAGTTCTGGTATCCCGCCAGGTGCGCTTGATCCAAAAAGGCGTCCGCTGAAAGGCGAAATTATTCTGGGATGCCCACCCTCAGTAATTTCGTATGTATCGAAAAGAGATCCAGGTCAAAACGGCAAAGGAAGGCGATATCATCGATATGACTCCTCAGGTGAGAGATATCGTCCGCGAGAGCAGGGTCTCCGAAGGGATGGTACACATTTTTGTGACGGGATCTACTGCTGCTGTCACCACGATCGAGTTCGAACCCGGTGTTCTCTCGGATCTCTCCAGGGCTCTCTCATTCATTGCACCCGATGAGATGTTCTATGCACATGACAGCCGCTGGGGTGACGGTAATGGCCGTTCGCATGTGAAAGCGTCGATTGTCGGCCCTTCGCTGTCCGTCCCGGTCACGAGGAGTATGCCGGCTCTTGGTACCTGGCAGCAGGTGGTACTGCTCGAGCTGGATGTACGGGAGGGAAGGTCACGAACTGTCATCGTGACCGTCACGGATTAGGAAAACAGGAGAAACCGTTCCGCAGGCCAAATCCTGATGTTTTTTATGCTATCAGTCCAGGGGTATGGTCTCCAGCTGTGAGACCAGTTCCCATATCCGTGTCCGTGCATGGACCGGCATGTTCGGGTCATTGCTGATCTCATCGATTTTTGAGATAGCTTCGGCAGCCCGGAGCCCTGTCCCCTTGTTCTGGTTCATGAGAAGCTGCCGCGTCTCATCGGCAACCCTGCGGATATTACGGGGGATGGTGCTGTCATCCATGATGTGCTGCAGCATCAGGACACAGTTCTCGATCGTTTTCTCGGGACTTGGCATAGGGGACACTTCACTCTTCTCTTATTAATACGAATATCCCGTTTATATAGTTTAGTAATTATCATTCTGGGACTGATTTTTGGTAAAAGAGGCTGAATTTACATTTTTTTGGGATCTCGCCCTCTCCCCTGCTGACCTTCCCGGCCAGCCTGTAGAGGGGAGAAATCATGATACCTGACAACAGCAGTATACAATGGGAAGGAGACCGGGCGCCGGATTCTGTGCCTGGTGCATGACCGCATGAAGCACGAAGATGATATCATGGCTGGCTACCTCCTCAAGGGAGGGAAAATGCTCTCGAAAAGCTGTCCGGAATGCGGCTGCCCCCTCTTCGAGATCAAGGGCGAGACCCTTTGCGTAGTGTGCCGTGAAGGGGAGGCAGACCGGAAAAAAATTTCAAAGACCGCAGCACCGGCAATCCCGGCAGGGGCGGGAGAACCCGTGGTTGCGGCGCAATCCCGTCATGCTCTCGCGAATGCTCTTGAAGAGACTCTCATTGCGCTATGCATCCGTATCAGGGAAGAGCAGGATCCCGGGCAGGTGCTGGTTCTGGTAAACGCGATTAAATCCGGAATTGAAGCGTTAAAAATTCTCAGTTAGAGGTATTTCTTCCGGACCAGGTCAAAGATCCGTTTTGCCTTCTTCTCCCCGATACCTTTGACCCCGGCGAGCGCTTCTTCGCTGGCATTGGCGACTGCCTGGATAGACCCGAAGTGCTCGAGGAGGAGCCGGGCATTTTTCAGTCCAATATCCGGAAATGATCCGACGATTCGCTCCAGCTCCTCCTTCGCGGACTGGTATGCCTTACGGACAGGGAGCCGCCCGGTTCTCTCGCCACGCTCCTCCTCCCTCCGTGCAAGAACAATGAGCATCTGGGCCGTCTCTTCAGAATCCTTTGTAAAAAATGGAGTGATCCCAAGATCGACGGCGATGGATGCGAGGGCTCCGCGAAGCGCATTCGGATTAACGTCCCTTTCTGTGTACAGATCGCCTCCCTCAATGATCAGGACCGGGCGGAGGGCATGCCCGGACAGTCCCCTCAGCTGCCCGAAGAGGTCCCGTTCGATGAGGGTATCCACGAAATCACGGGTTGTTTTCCGCTCAACGACGATACGGTCCCCTGTCATGTAATCACCGTAAGGGAGACGCTTAACACAGAGTGAGGCACCAAGCGCGTGCAGGTGCTCGACAACCCTTGAGGAAGTCTCTCTGTCGTCTACCACAATTTCCGGTCCCCGTGGGATGAACTCCTCAATCTTCTTCTGCGATGGAGTGTCACCTGTGGACGGGGGATTCTGCATCACCCTGGAATCCATCCGGGATCCGAGGTTCCGGATCCCGCTTATCATGGCACGCTCCCGGGACTGGCTGACCCAGCGGTACGTCTCATCGGAGGTTCCCCTGGTAACCAGCACAATGATCGTTCCGCTTCCGCTCCTTCCTGTCCGGCCCTTGCGCTGAATGCTCCGGATCTCAGAGGGAACTGCCTCATAAAAGATTACCATGTCGGTAGAGGGGACATCAAGCCCTTCCTCTCCAACCGAAGTGGCAACGAGCACCCTGAACTCACCTTCGCGGAACCGTCTGAGGGCATCGATCTGCTTCTTCTGGGTAAGGCCTCGATCCGTGTCTTTTGTAGCCTGGCCGACAAACCTTTCAGCGTTAATACCTCTTCCGACCAGGTACTCGACAATCTGCTGGACCATATCCCGGAATGTAGCGAATATGATGATCCTGCTTTCCGGGAACTGCCTGATCTGGTCAGCGGTAACGGCAGCCATGATCTCCAGTTTGGGGTGGAGTTCCTCATCCCATGACATGCACCGTTCAAGGAGGCGGATAAATACCGGATCTTTTACGAGCCGGGCTGCCGCTTTTGAACCCCCCGCTGATGTTCCCTCGGCAAACAGCCGGTGGACATACCCTGCGAGCACCCTGCTTCCCTGTGACTCTGCAAGTGAGACCGCATGCCGGAGTTTCATCAGTTCTGCATGAAGGGATGCTGCAGTGTACCCGGCAGCATCCCGTTCCCGAATCCTTTCCTGGATAAGGGCATTGAGTGCATTGAGGGTTTTCATCGATAGCTGCTGTCGTTTTGGTACATCAAATCCAAGCCCGCGGAGGGCAGCGAGTCTCCTGTCCAGGAGTTCATTCAGATCATCCACGGCTGATTTCAGGGGGAGGGGGAGATCGACCTCGATCACCTGGATCGCACGTTCATGGATATAGGGCGCCACATCGCTGTCCTGTTCAGTCCGTGTCTCCACGATCTCTATCCCGAGATTATGACACACTTCCTCCACTTTCACCTCCTGCCCTCCCGGTGATGCAGTCATGGCAAGGATGAGGGGTGAGCGGGCGGATTCCCGGTATACTGATGCGAGGAACACGTACGCATAATTTCCCACAGCGCGATGGCACTCGTCGACAATCATAAGGGTAACATCGGCAAGCGTGTATGCCCCCGAGAGGAGATCGTTTTTAATCACCTGGGGAGTGGCAAAGATGATCGTGGCATTTGCGTAAGCCTCCCGCCGTTCCCCGGGAGGGCTTTCCCCGGTAAAAAGGGCACTCTCCGGATCACTCCCTCCAATGACCAGGTACTTACGGAAGAAACGGTAATGCTGCTCCACCAGGGGTTTTGTGGGCGCAAGCATCAGCACTTTCCCGTTCTCATTGTAGAGACGGGAGGCGGCGACGAGCAGGGCAATTGCGGTCTTTCCAAGGCCTGTCGGGAGCACCACCATGGTGTTTCCGTCAAGTGCCCGCATCGCAATCGAGAGCTGGTATGACCGCGATTCAAGGCTTCCAGGACGGATGAACGGGTGGGTGATCCATGTCATGGGGCTAGAGCTCGACAAAACTCGTTGTTCCATCGATAAGGGATCGGATCAGGTCCGGGATCCCGTCAATTCCTGTCCTTACCTGGCGCATGCTGTCCCGATCCCTTAAGGTGACGGTCCGGTCCTCTCTGGTATCATAATCGACCGTGATGGCAAAGGGGGTCCCTATCTCGTCCTGTCTCCGGTATCTGCGGCCGATCGCGCCCGAATCATCGTACTCGGCAAGGATCCCGCGGCTGCGCAATGCATCGGCAATCTCCCCGGCGATTTCGGGCAGGCCGTCCCGGTTCATGAGCGGAAAGACGGCGACCTGGATCGGCGCTACTGCCGCTGGAAGACTGAGTACCCTCCTCTCCTCGTCATCAACAATCTCCTCGTGGTAATTGTGCTCGAGCACGGCATAGATCATGCGGTCGATACCATACGATGGCTCGATCACGTGGGGGGTGATCTCCTCCCCCGGCACCTCCACCACCTCTTCCCGGACCTCGTAGAGATCAGGAGTGATCAGCACCTCTTTGCCCTCAATTGTCAGGCTGATTCCTTCCGGTCCGGGAACGCAGGCACAGAGGGCATCAGCAACTGCCTTGGCAGATCCCCTGAACCTGGGACCGAGGGCACCCATGTTGGGAATGACCCTGACCCGGTTGATACGACGGGGAATTTCGTAAGGAAGGAACACTGCAAACCTCTCACCACTCTGCTGTTCGTGTGCCCGCAGGTCATAGTCAGTACGGTCCGCAATACCGACGGTCTCGACCCAGCCAAACCTCCCGGAAAACACCTCGGCATCCCAGCAATCCTCTGCGTAGTGAGCCCGTTCGTCAGGAAGGTGCTGCCGGAACCTGAGCCTTTCAGGAGAGACTCCGATACTGACAAGGAGATCATGGGTGAGTGCAAGATAGTACGCCACATATTCATTGGCAACAATCCCTTTTTCCACGGCCTCCTGCATGGTCATCGAAAGAGGTGAGAGCCCGGCCATCTGCTGCGGGACCCCGAGCAGGGGCATCTCGTACCGGGCATAGCGGTGAAACCGGGGATGATTCTTTTCAGCAGGGTGGACGAAGATCTCAGCCTCGGCCTGGGTGAACTCTCGGAGACGGATCATACCCTGTCGGGGAGAGATCTCGTTCCGGTAGGACTTGCCGATCTGGACCGTCCCGAAGGGGAGCTTGTCGCGGTAAAAACGGAGCAGCCTCTGGAAATCGGTGAAGATCCCCTGTGCGGTCTCCGGCCTGAGATATCCGGTTCTCTGGGAGCCCGGACCGATGGTCGTCTGGAACATGAGGTTGAAGGAAAAGACCTCGACCGGCCCGAGCACCTCCTCGCAGGCAGGACAGGGAAGGCTGCAGATCACCGATTCAAGTTCCCCGCTCTTCATCGCTGATGCACCCTGGATCTGGTGACCCTCGGCCACGTGATCAGCCCGCAGGTATTCCCTGCAGTGGGGGCACTGGCACATCTTGTCTGAAAAGCCCTTGACATGTCCCGAAGCAATATAGATCTCTTCCTGGCCGATTGTCGGGCATTCGATCTCGTAATACCCTTCGCTGACAATGTAAAACTTCCTCCAGATATTCTCGATATTGCGTTTCATCATTGACCCGAGCGGCCCGTAATCGATAAAACCAGCCACCGAACCATAACATTCAGAGGTAGGCCAGATGAAACCCCGCCTTTTAGCCAGATCCATTATTTTCTCATAAATATCACTCATGGCGATCACGGTTCTTTATTTATATCACTCCCCGGAATCAAAAAGCTGTGTGGGCTTTCCCTGCCAGAGAGGACTGACAGATACGAAAATGAGGGTAATCAGGCTGGTGCAAAAGGTCCCTCCAGGGGCAGGAGATCCGGGGATTCACGGGTGCGAACCAGAGAAAAAATACCGTATAATACGTATTATTTTAGTTTAAAATCCTTTTTATGAAAGAATTCGAATCAG
>JAJRBV010000140.1 GCA_028679275.1 Methanoregulaceae archaeon | reverse complement strand
TGCGCCCGGACGGTCACGGTCAGGATGCCCTTGTCCATCTCGGCATCACCGATCACCACCACGTAGGGCACCCAGTCCATGGCTGCTTCACGGACCTTCTTTCCAACGCTCTCATCCCGGTCATCAAGGTCTGTACGGATCCCGGAGCTCCTGATCCGGCCGGCAACCTCGGTTGCCAGCGGAAGATGGCGTTCTGCAACCGGGACAACCCTGACCTGTGTCGGGGAGAGCCAGACTGGCAGCATCGGGACTTTCTGAGTGCTCGTGGTCTCAAGGATGGCGCAGATGACCCGTTCCACACTCCCGGTCGGTGAGCAGTGGAGAATCGGCGGGTGGACTGCGACACCATCCTGGTAGTACTTGATATCGAACCGCTTCGCGGACTCGACATCGATCTGCACGGTTGGGTTCTCGATCGGCCGCCCCTGCCCGTCGATGGCGGCAAGGTCGACCTTGGCCACCCAGTAGTGCACCCTGTCGGAAAGGATCTCGATCAGCATCGGGACGCCCGAGAGCGTGACGATCTTCTTCACCCAGTCCTGGTGCTCATCATAAAAGTCCCGTGTGCACCGGAATACCCCGACAAGCGTCGTCCCGAAGTCCTTTCCCGTCTTCCAGCCCATTGCAAGCTGCTCCTCAAAACAGGTGAGCGCCTCGGGCATGTCGGTACAGAGGCTGTGCATATCGGGCATGGTGAATGCCCGCAGCCGTTTCAACCCGATCACCTCCCCTTTCTGCTCGTGCCTGAAGGTGTAGGTGGAGAGATCGTACATCTTCATCGGGAGGGAGTGTGGCGAGATGTGCATGTCCCTCATGATCGAGAACATCCCAAAGCAGGCAGCAAACCGGAGCATCATGTTCCGGTTCCCGCTCTTGAACCGGTACTGGCGCTCCCCGAACTTTTCGGCATGTTCATAGATGGCGGTGTCTGCAAGGTCATACATGACCGGAGTCTCGACCGGTGTTGCCCCGTAGGGAAGAACGAGGCCGAGCACGTAGTCGGCGATCAGGTCCCGGATCAGCTTTCCTTTCGGCATCCATCGGAGGTGCCCGACATCAGAGACCGGCTCGTAATCGACGAGCTCCTTTGACCGCATCAGATCGACATGCGCAGGTTCGCCGCCTCCCGCTGCAGGTTCGCCGAGTTCCTTTTTCAGCAGGCAGCCGAACGGGCTGTCGTCAAGGAACGTTCCTGCATCATGGATGGTTCCGTCAGGGGTCATCACAAAGAACTCGTGAGTGACCTCTTTCTTCTCCTTCTTCGCACCTTCTTCGGAAGGGAGAATGGTCTTTGAGAGTTCGGAGAGGGGGTGGCCCTTGCAGGAGAGCCTGAAGGATTTATACCAGCCGAAGGGTGCCCTCTTCACCGTAAAGCCCATCCCGGTGAGTCCTTCCTCAAGTGCCCGGAGCGCCCAAACCGCGGCATCGGGCCGCGAGAGATCGCTGCTCAGGTGGGCGTACGGGTAGACCATGATGGTCTCGACCGACAACTTATCAGCGACAAGCCCAATCTCTGCCAGTGCCTGTTCGACCACGCCCTCAAGGTCTTCTTCATCAACGGCCTCAACGGCACAAAAGACTGCCAGGGCATCTTCTGCCCGGTCCTGGAGCAGGCTCGTCTCCTCGGCCATGCTTGTCTTCTTTTTTGCTTCGTATTCGATGAAATCGGAATGTATCAGAAGGAGCCGCATGCGTCATCTCCGATAAATATGCATCCTTATCCGCACTATGTCTGTATTCATAGGGTATATATCCATCAGCAACGGGGATTTTCGTGATACCTCGAGAGCGTTGCCTGCCGCTGGTCCATATATTTGGCGCCTTCCCTGATGTTGTAAGGTTGTGCTGCCCGCTCGGTGGTGTAAAAGACGAGCTGCCCGACCGGCATCCCGGCATACATCCGGACCGGGCGGGCATTGACATTGCACATCTCGAGCGTAATCGAGCCCCGGAATCCGGCATCGATCCAGCCCCCGGTCTGGTGGAGCTCGACTCCCAGGCGTGCAATGCTGCTCTTTCCTTCGATGCTCGCAACGATGTTGTCAGGGAGCCCGATCACCTCCATTGTCTCGGCGAGCATGAACCGTCCGGGCTCAAGCACGATACAATCCGCAAAACAGTCTGCCGTACCGCTTGCGATCGTCTCCTTCCGGTAAGGATCGATCACGTCGTCCCCCCCCTCATACCAGAGGAAATGGTTTCCGAGACGGATATCCAGTGAATTCGGCTGAACAAGGGCAGGGTCGAACGGGTCCACCTGAATAAACCCGCGGGTGATCCGGTCCAGGATCTGCCAGTCGACAAGTATCATTGGGGTACGTATGGGGAGAGGAAGGTAATGAGAGTGTCTGACCTTGTATTCCGGGTGTGGGCAGGCCTGATTACCGGGACCTATGCCCATTCCCTTCAGGCCGCGTTTTTTTTAAAAAAAGGAATGAAAAGACATATTCAGGAGGGTTTTTTGTCAAACAGCATCCTGATATTTCCTGTCGTGTCTGACATAAAAAGTCTTCCGTCGGAAAGGGAATAGGTTTGCATTTCCGGCAGATATCCGCTGTATGCATGTTCAAGCTCCATGACGCCCCCGATACCGCAGAACATTTTCGTCATTCCGGAAGGATGGATGGTGAGGGAATTCATCCCGGTGATCCGGTAGGTTCCCAGGTAATCGTTGCATCCGGCGTTCCCGCTTATATTCCCGTCCGGATGGAACCGCAGGGTAATGGTCGTCAGCGTTCCCGGGGTCCACATCTCTCCTCCGGAAGTACCAAAGGTGATAATCCGCCACGTGGAGAGGAGTTCCGGAGAAACTGCGGTGTAGATGAGGAGCGTCTCTCCCTGTCCATCCAGGATCTCCAGGGTATTGTCCCGTAACGTATAAGCAGAAGATTGCTGAACAGTGGATAGATACCGGGATTCCTGTATCATGATGCCATCCGGTGACCCGCAGTTTATCTTGGTGGCGGAAGGCTGACCGACTGCCAGTTTCTCAGGAAGTCCTGTATACGGGGCGGTATACTGGTTGCACCCTGCCGATCCCGACAGCGTACCATTACCGTCAAAAAGGGCCGTTATCGTGGTTCCATTTACAATAGTCCCGGGGGAACCATTCTCACTGACTGAAACCAGGTACCAGGTCAGACCCGTAATCCTGCCCTGCGGCTCCCCGTTCATTTCCTCCGAAAACTGCGTACACCCGCATATACAGATCAGCAGGACGATAAAAAGGGTAGTGAGGCCGGATATCGGGAATTTCATACGCTGATGTTTGGGACTGGAATATTTAATCATGATGATATGCGGGAAAGTGACGGACTCAGTCCGCCCGGTTCAGTCCATTTCCCGATAAAACCTGGTCTGGGAGGGGTGATCGTTCAAGGTTCATGTGGAAGATGGTGCCGGAGAGCGGGGGGGCTCGTATACGCCCGCTGGTATAAAAGGGGTGCATATTCCTGCAGGCGATCTGCCAGTTGATGGGATTATCAAAAGTATAGCGACGGGAGGTAATGACGATAGTTCTGATTTATTCACGATGCAGGGAACAGGTTTTTTTTGCTTTGAAAAAGTGAGGATTTGGCTGGACACCCTCCCCTCACTTTGTCGTGTCAAAAATCATCGAGACCTTTCCTGTACCATCGGAAAGGGTGAGCTCGTTTCCGGAGATCCTGTATACCTTCATCATAGGAAGGACTGCAAGATAGGTGCTCTCAAGATCCATTACCCCCGGTTCACCGCAGTACATCAGGGTCACCGCAAACCCGCTGATGCTGATGCTGTTCCCGGTCACGGTATATGCCCCGGAATAGCTGTTGCATCCGGCATTGCCGCTGACGTTCCCGTCAGCGGTAAACTGCAGCGATATGGGATTTGCCTTTCCCGGCGTCCAGAAATTGCCTTTTGCATCGACAAACGAGTTCAGGTACCACATCGTGCCGGTCAGGGGTGCAGGAGTCATCTCGTAGGGGGGGACGGTCGAGTAGGTCAGGATGGCCTTGCCTCCGCTGTCGTTAACTGTCAGGATATTTCCGGAGATGGAATATGCTGATGCACCCTGGATTGTCGTCAGGTATAAGGTCTCCTGGTTCATGATCCCCGCAGGCGATTCGCAATACATCTTTGTACTGGCAGGTGCCCCTATCGAAAGTCCGTTGAGGGATCCTGAATAGGAGGCGGTATACTGGTTGCATCCCGCAGAGCCTGACATTACCCCGCTGGGATCAAAGAATGCGGTGATCCCGGTTCCGGGAAGCACGGATTGGGAGGATC
This sequence comes from Methanoregulaceae archaeon, assembly GCA_028679275.1. GTDB lineage: Archaea > Halobacteriota > Methanomicrobia > Methanomicrobiales > Methanospirillaceae > UBA9949. Next base: position 254 of record JAJRBV010000140.1, on the reverse strand, counting down.
CTCCCTTGTCAAAGGCGACAAGGTACCAGGTAACGCCGGTCAGCGCTGGGGGGCTGGTCTGGGTTGTCATGGGTGTCGGCTGGGCTGTCTGGATAGTCGTTGCCGGGGATGTAGGCGGTATTGTGGGTGCCGGAGCAGTGCACCCGCTGAAGCAGAGCATCACAATGAGGGCTGTTGCAATGTGCCCATACATGAGTGGTTTCATAGTGTGTGATTTGAAATTTCGCTATATAATCCTGCTTATGAAGGAGTGT
>JAJRBV010000084.1 GCA_028679275.1 Methanoregulaceae archaeon | reverse complement strand
TCGGATTTTAAATCCTTCAGGAAAGATAATATAAGGACCGTTAATCTGGAGTGTAACAATAGATGATCCGGAAATGTACATCATGCAATGCCCCCCTCGCAGAAGAAGGTGCGGCGGAATTCGGATGCCCGAAGTGCGGGTTCGAGATACGGAGATGTGTACGGTGCAGGGAGCAGAGCATCCCCTATTCCTGCCCGAAATGCGGATTCGGGGGGCCCTGATCGATGGGGAATGTGGCACTTATCCTCCGCATCATGCCGGTATCCCCGGAGGTTGACCTCAACAGGCTCACAGAGCAGATCAGAAAGAAGGTGCCGGGCCTTATGGATGTCAGGGAAGAGCCTATAGGCTTTGGGCTGAAAGCACTGAAAATTGCCGTAGTTGTCGGAGATGCTGCCGGGGAAAGCGATACGGTGGAAGCAGACATCAATGCGATTGACGGTGTGGAACGGGCAGAGATCATCGAACTGACGCTCACCTGAACCCGGCCTGCATCGAAAATATCGCCTTATAATTCCTCTTTTTTAAGAAGTCCCATCAGTTCACTGGTTATTCTGCGGATCTTTTCCACAGACCGCTGGAACTGTGCAACCTCATCGGAATCGATCTTAATCGGTATCGGGAACACACCCTCCCGGTTGATCCGGGCAGGGACACCGATACAGACATCTCCGATATCATGTACTTCGCTCTTCACGTACGCGGAAACGGTAAGGATACGGTTCTCATTTCCTAACACAGTCTGCACGAGGGTTGCGATCGCCTCACCAGGCCCAAAGACCGTTGAGCCCTTGTTCCTGATTATGTGTTCGCCGCTCGTCTTAACTGTCTCGACCATTTCGACAACCGGAAGACCTGAAAATGCAGGCAGGTTACTGATTTGGATACCTCCTATGGTAGTCGCGGACCAGAGGGGCACCATGCTATCCCCGTGTTCCCCGATAATACGGGTGTGCACCTCGCTCACATGGACTTTGAAAAATGAGGCTATGAGCGATTTGAGCCGCATCGAATCAAGGTGCGTGCCAAGTCCGAAAACGCGGGACGGTTCCAGTCCAGAATATCTGAGTGCCACCGAAGTCATGACATCGACCGGATTTGTCACCATCAGGATCACCGCACCGGGAGCATGCTCACCCACATCGCGGGAACTGGAGGCAACAATTTTGGCATTACCGAGAGCAAGGTCAAGCCGGTCCTGTCCTGCCTGCCGGGCAGTTCCTGCAGCACCGATAACGATATCCGAACCGGCAATATCAGAAATGTCAGTACTCCAGTTCAGTTCGGTATAATTCCCGCAGGCAGCAAAGGCATCCTTCATATCCTGTGCTATGCCGCAGAGGAGGTTTTCCCGCCCTTTCCTGCCGACAAGGAGGATCTCGCTCACATAGGGTATCTCGGCTATGGTATGCGCGGCAAACGTTCCGACATTGCCAGTCGCCCCGAAAATGGTGACTTTTGCCATGATGCTATGAGCGTGGGGACACGTTCTTGGTCGACCGCACGTGTCAGCGTTCACCGGAGACCCCCTCCTCCGCCCCGCAACCCCATGGGCGCCGAATGTCTACGGTAAGTCTGCTCCCTTCCGGGCCTGAACCGTTCCCCGCAGTAGCAGGTCGCCGCTCCCTCCGGAGCATTGAACCCTGTCCACCGACCTCATGGGACGAGGTTTCAACGTCAGGAGACTCCCGGCTCCCGAAGCCCGCCTCGGCCTTCCTCAAACTTCGCCCCCTGCATACCGACGGTTTCAGGTGACAGGTGACGCCGAACCACCCGGACTAGTCCCCATATAGTATCAGAACCTCAGGGGATAAATGCCTCGCCGTTTACCTGTCCCATCCAGTCCCTGATCACCGCTCCTGATGTGACCTTGTCTGATTTATCAAAAAAGTCGATTACAGCAAGTACCGGGACTTTCGGGATGACCTGGTGTAGTTTATGGAGATCACCCTGGTATACCCGTATCTCCTGGTCCCCTACCGTCTCGGCGATCAATACCGGTTCCCTGCCGACAGGGTATTCTGCCAGTGACCGATACTCCGCATGAATCTTCACTTCATCAACCCGGAAAAATTCACGGTTCACTTTTGTATTATATGCAGCCCAGAATGCAGCAGCATACCATGTATCATTAAGGATTACATGAGGAACTCCCATCCTTGCACCCGTAATACCCAGCGTACCGGCGCCACAGCAGGTATCAACAAACCATTCGGGCCGTAGCCTGGCTATTCGTTCCTCAACCGAATTGATTTTCGGGTTGTGCACGCGGGGGAATTCGATATGGATTGTCGATTGCTGCTGGTAAATCACCACCGGCCCTGTCTTTGTTGGGAAAACATTAGCCCTTACGTCACATCCGGCCAGGAGTTCATAGGAACGCGGGGGAGTTTCCAGGCCAGGGTCAGCCACCCCCGGGATGAAATCACCGGACCTGACAACCCCGCGGATTTCAGGGATTTCATCCACCATCATCTGAGCAACCCGCTGATCCGGATACCGGGAGAGGAGAACGAGAGAATCTCCGGGAAGAAATGGCGGTGTGATAAAAGGATAACCGGGGTGCAGAAGGGGGGACCCGGCTTCCCGGAGCACTTCGTTACCGGAAAATATCCCCTCCCGCACCAGCAGTGCATACAGGTGCGCAAAAACTTCATCAATGAAACGCCGTCCGCAGCGACACGGCTCATGGAATGAATCCGGAGGAGGAGGACTGTTTTTATCAAGGATTTTCATCCTGCAGTCCTTGCACCGCGCAAAAACCGCAGGGATCATTCCGATGATCTCATGTGCGTCTTTCACACAATCATCGCCGCAGACAGGGCATTTCATAATATCCCCTCTGCTTTCGGGGCAGATAGTTTTGACCATAGCAGGCGGGCAGGAGGGCGGACCCGGGAATTGGGCGGGGACCGGGTCCGACCCTGCATGTACTGGTGTTTCAGAGAGGGTTTACCAGGTGGGCGGGTGAGCAAAATTATCGTTTAGAAGAGGAACAGCGTCGGAAAATCGCGGAAAATGGGCCCGATGCGATTTGAACGCATGACCGCCCGGTTATGAGCCGGGCGCTCTTACCGGACTAAGCTACGGGCCCAGG
>JAJRBV010000039.1 GCA_028679275.1 Methanoregulaceae archaeon | reverse complement strand
GATCCGGTCTTTTCCTATACAATACAATCGTGTGTGATCGTTTTACACCCCTCCCACTGGAAAACTCCTGCTTTTCCAGGACCTGGATGGCATGTCGATTGGAGGGTCATACTAGAGGTCCTGCGGAATCCACCTATAGCAGGATAAAGCAATTCCAGTACCGTGAAATGATGATGGTGCAGGAATGGGCACCATTGCTTGAGAGAGATATTCTCCTCCACCTTGCTTTCTTCGCCCCGTGTCCTACTTTTCACTTGATTGAAGAGGAAATTCCACAATTACTTCGGTACCACCATCACTTCTGACGAGTACCGATCCGTTCAGCTGCAGAACAAGGCTCCGGATGAGCTTGAATCCCAGGCTGTTGGTCTTGTAGATATCCATTTCCGCCGGGATTCCAATCCCGTCATCCCGGATACCGATATGGATGCTGTCATTCCTTCTTCGGGCCGAAATCTCAAGGGTGCCCTGGTTCTTCCCCCTGAATGCATGCTTGAATGCATTGGAGAGTATCTCATTCACGATCAGTGCACAGGGTATAGCCTGGTTCACCGTCAGACACACATCTTCGATATCGATTTCGGTCCTGATCTCGGTGCCGGAATGACGGTATATGCTGGACAGGTCCACAATCTGGTCCCTGATCTGGCTCCCCATGTTGATCTTGTCGAACTGTTTGCTCTCATAGAGCCGGGTATGGATCTGTGCCATCGTCTTGATCTTCATCATCATATCGGTCAGGATGCTGTTTGTGGCGCTATCGGAGGTTCGCATCCGTGTCATATCGAGGAGGCCGGATACGATCTGGAGATTGTTCTTGACCCGGTGGTGGATCTCCCTGATCAGGGTCTCCTTCTCCTGTAATGAGGTAATGAGGTTCTGCTCTGCCTGCCTCTGTTCCGTGACATCCTGGAAGCTCCAGACCCTCCCGATTATCTCATTCCCGAGCATCTGAGGCCTGGAATGGCGCTCGATGATCCTGCCGTCCAGCAGCTTGAGAGTATCATAACTCTCAATATCCGGGTGGAGGGCAATATCCGATATCCGTTCTGAAAACCCATCGGGATCACGAACCTGAGACTCAAGAAACGTGGAGATCTCGAGGTCGTCGCCTTTCTTGAGCAAATCATCTTGTATATGCCAGAGTTCTGCAAAATTCTGGTTAAAGCTGGTAACATTCCGGCAGGTATCCACGACGTAAATACCTTCAGTCGTGGATTCGATTGCCGCATTGAGGAGCGAATACGCCTCCAGAGCCCGCTGCTTCTCCAGCAGGAGCAGCTCTTCTGCCTGCTTCCGATCGGTGATATCCTGGCCCTGCGCAATCGTGGCAATGATTGTCGTTCCATCATCATCATCATACAGGGTGGCAGAATTCCAGAGAACCGTTCGTATCTCACCATTTGCATTGAGGATAGGGATCTCCACGACTTCCCATGATTCACCGGTCGTTGTTCTCCGGAAGAGGTCCATCGCTCTCCTGCGGAATTCAGCTGGGATGAGGATATCCGGGGTCAGGCCGATCACGTTTCGTGCAGTCTTGCCGGAAAGACGTTCGAATGCCCGGTTGAACCGGGTGATGCGGAAGTCCGGATCCCAGACGATGATAGGGGCATTGGCATGGTTGATGAGATTCTCAAGGAACTGGCTGGTTTTTCGCAATTCCTCCTCGATTCGGACCTGCCGTGTCACTTCATATGAGACCTCGCCGGCCCCTATCACCTCGTCGTCCCTGTCAAGAATAGGGGTATGGATGACGTTGAAGATCCGCGTTCCGCTGATGGGATTTTCAAACGAAATAGTCTCATGTAGGCTGGTGCCTGCAAGAACCTTCCGCCACTGCCGTACCGATTTTTTCTGCTCATCAGGCATCTCAGCAAAGATGTCAGCCATGCTCATGCCAAGCGACGGTTCTTTTCCGGTGAGTTTCCGAATCTCATCGGCATATGCCTTGTTGAAATAGGTATAGTGGAGATTGACATCCTCTGCTGCGATCATCACGCCCGACTGTCTTGTAACGGAATTCAACAACTCATGGGATTGGGTGAGTCGGGCCTCGCTCTGGCGCAAGGCTTCTTCAGCCCTGCCCCTGGCTATCGCCGTTGCAACGAGGTCGGTCACCGCCGTCATGAGGTCGATCTCTTCATCAGTAAATGCTGTTCGGGTGCGGGTCCCGAATGAGAGTGTCCCAATGGTCGTTTCCTGGTAGATGAGCGGATTGCATACATAGGCAGCAGCACCAAAGGACCGGACCAGCGCTGCATGGTCGTCCGTGCTGTTCTGGATGTCCTCGGCAATGATCCGGATCCCTTCCTTCGCAACATATCCACAAATGGAGGTCCCCGGATCAAGATATTCGATATTTCGTGCGGCCTCGCCAGAAATCCCTGAAAAGGTATTCAGGCGCATTCGTCCCGAGGAATCCTCGATCAGGTAGTTGAAGAAGAACTGGCAGTCGAGTTGGGCCATCACCCGCTCGCATATCTTCCGGACTATCTGACCGGAAAGATCTCCCACCAGAAGAAGCCTTGCGGATTCGGCAATGATGTCGAGTTTCTGCATCCCTTTCTTGAGGGCTTCCTGGGCGATGTGGCGATCGGTAACATCAAGACTCATGCTCACCAGAGCGATGACGCTGCCGTCAAGAACGATGGGGGCTATGTACCAGTTGAACCAGGATTCTTTCGGCGGATTGGACTTGTAGGGAAAGTCAAGATAGTGCTGGGGTTGTTGTGTCCGGACAGCATCGTCGAAGATGGCAGTGACACCCGATGCTTCCACCGCGGGGGCATAGTCATAGACATTCAGTCCGGCCATACCCCGCGTCCGGAAGGGTTCATCGAAGAGTTCCTGGTAGAACCGGTTATGGACGAGGACCCTGTAAGGGGGGCTGGCATCGAACAGGACGAGGCCGGCAGGAATGTTATCGAAAAGCGCTTGGATTTCGGCCTGTCTGCGTTGGCGTTCTGCCGCGATCCGTTTTCGTTCTGAGATATCCTGTATCATGGAGAGGCTATGCATCGTGCCTCTGATAGTTATCGGAATGGTGTTCAGAGAACCCCACCGTGTCTCACCGGATCTTGTTCTGAGAGAACATTCAAAATCCCTGATCTCCCCGTCTTTTTCAAGACCTGTAAGGATCTCTTTCAGGGCATTCGTATCCAGAATCCCCAAATCCTTGGCCTTCCTGCCGATGATCTCCCCTCTTTGGTAGCCGAACATCGTGATAAAAGCCTCGTTCACTTCCACAATTGTCTGATCCGGCATCCTGGTGAGGCTGATGGCAAAAGGGGCCTCCCTGAAGAGAAAGGAATATACCTCCTCGCTTTCCCGCAGGGCCTCTTCTGCCTTCTTCCGGTCGGTGATATCACGCACCACTGCGACCGACCCGATAATCACCCCTGTGGCATCCTTTACAGGGGTTGCATTCACCTGCCGGTAGCGAAGCATACCGCTGGAAGGGATCCGTAAGATCTCCTCTATGTTATCCAGGACCTCTCCCCGAAGAGCACGGAGAAGCGGGGCCTCGTCCACCGGTCGCGGCGTCATATCCGGGCGGAATACTTCCACTTTGGCTGCAATGTCCTTGACATCGCCGCACAGGAAGTCCATACCGAAATGATTGAGGACGGCCGGATTGACCAGTTCAAGGTGCCCCTCTGCATCGGCAAACCAGACCTCATCAGGTATACTCCTGACCAGGGCGGGGAGCCGTTCCTTCACCTCCTCTATTTTTTTTTCGAGTCCTTTGATCTCTTTCTCTGCCTGTTCCCTTTCGGTTACCTCGTCCTTTGAGGTTATTTCTCCACTATCTGAGAGCGTGTGTGCCCCGGTAGTACCACCTTGCCTCCCGCCTGCACTCTCCATGCGAGGATGACCCTCTGTGTCTGCCGCTTCGATATGGGTCCCTTCGTTGTTGCCTTTTTCCATTTGGTTGCTTCGCCACCGAATACCCGTTTTATTGGACTCTTCAGATAGCCACCAATGTCCAGAACACCAATACCTTCTTTGAGGAATTTATAAAGATTTTGTTTCTACAGATTGC
>JAJRBV010000112.1 GCA_028679275.1 Methanoregulaceae archaeon | reverse complement strand
GCCCTCTCCCTGAAGGAAAAGATGCCGGACAACTTCGCACATATAATGATTTCAGATGATATCAGCCAGGTGGAAAATGGCCAGGCCGATGCGATCATCGCCCTGGATGTTCTTGAACATGTACAAAATATAGAACCTGTGCTGGCCATCCTTCTTCAAAAACTCTCCCGGAACGGTGTACTGATCCTCTCCGGACCCACCGAAACTCTCTGGTATTCCTTTTTGAGGAAGATTGCTGCGCTCATAAGCAGGGGATGGTTTACCCAGGACTACCATCATTCCGATATCGGACAGTTAAGGGCGATGATCGAGAAAACCACCGGATTGAAGGCACTGGAGATCAAATCGGTTCCATGGTTCCCTCCTCTTTTCAAGATTCTTCTGTACATGAAAAATGATGAGATGCCTGCCAGATGACTGGATGGCTGACTGCGGGAGATTCATCCTTTTTCATCGGGCTGCCGTATTGCTCTTACATATCATGTTTTATCAGGAAAAGTTATCTAACTTTAAATCAAACGATTGTCGAGTGTTCGACGCACAATGAACCATGAAGATATCATCGCAATAATACCAGCGTTTAATGAAGAACTCACCATCGGCAGTGTTGTGTTATTGACAAGTCAGATTGCCACAAAAACCTTTGTTATCGATGACGGATCCGCCGATCGGACCGGCGAAATTGCTGCCCGCGCCGGTGCAGAGGTGATCCGCCACGGGGAGAACCAGGGCAAGGCCAGGGCCGTGATGACCGGTCTCCTCAGGGCCCGTGAACTGGATCCCCCGGTCGTGGTCCTCCTCGACGCCGACGGCCAGAATAACCCTGCAGAGATCCCCCGGGTCGTCCGGCCCGTCCTTGACGGGACGGCTGACCTGGTCATCGGCTCACGGTTCATGGAGGGTGGCAGCGAGGTCCCGGGTTACCGGCGCATCGGTCAGAAGACCCTCGATTATGCCCATAACCTGGGACCGGGCTTCAAGACAACCGATTCCCAGTCCGGGTTCCGTGCCCTGGGCCGGGCCGCCCTCCAGCACCTGGATTTCTCTTCCGAGGGGTACAACATCGAATCGGATATGATCCATTACTTCTCGGACAAGGGCCTGAGGATCGCCGAGGTTCCCGTCACGGTCCGGTACGATGTTCCCCACAAGCACAAGAGCCATCCCGTTTCCCATGGATGGAGCCTCATATCAAACATCATGGGCTTCATCGGGTACCGGAGACCCCTGGTGTCCTTCGGCCTGCTGGGACTGATCTTCACCACCGTGGGAACCATCCTGGGATTCTGGGCCTTCCATATCTATGACACCACGAAGATCTTCCCCATTGCCCAGGCCATGATGAGCATGCTCCTCATCATCCTGGGACTGCTCATGATCTCCTCCGGTTTAATCCTGAACTCCCTTGTATTGATCGTCAAATCGAACCGATAGAGAATGTGCCACCGGGACAGACCATGCCGGGCGAAGAAGGGAAGATGTGTGATATCGTCCTCGTGAACCCCCCTATCTCCACCGAGGAGAGATACGGGAAAATGGCGAAACTGGGGAGCGTCACACCCCCCCTCGGCATCTGCTACGTTGCCTCGTTTCTCGAGAGAGCTGGGTACACCGTGAGTATTGTCGACGGGGAAGTACTCAATGCAGGCATTGATGAAACGGTGAGCCAGGTTCTCTCGAAGGGATCCCGGATCATCGGCATCACCTCGACCATCACCTCGTTTCACAATGCCATCGAGGTCGGCAGGCGGTTAAAACGGGTACAGCCGGACCTGGTGCTCATCCTGGGCGGCCCTTACGTCTCAGCCCTCATGGCCCGGTCCCTGGAACCCTCCTTTGACTTCGGGGTGTTCGGCGAGGGAGAATACACGGTCCTGGAACTCATGGAATATCTCACGGGGAAATCGAAGAGGGACATCTCCAGTATCAGGGGATTGATCTACCGGGATAATTCGGACCTGAGAATAAACGAACCACGGGAATACATACAGGACCTGGATGGGTTACCCTGGCCTGCCCGGCACCTTCTTCCCCCCCTGCACCTGTACCGGCCGAACTCGCAATGCTACCGGAAACTGCCAGCCACCACGATGATCACGAGCAGGGGATGCCCGTACAACTGCATCTTCTGCGATCACTCGGTCTTCGGCAGGAAATACCGGGCCTTCAGCGCAGAATACGTCGTCAACGAGATGCAGCACCTCGTCGAGAAGTATGGCATCAGGGAGATCTGGATCGTGGACGATACCTTCACCCTCAACAAAAAAAGGGTCATGGATATCTCCGACCTGATCATCGGGCGGGGGATCAAGGTCTCCTGGTCCTGTCTCGGCAGGGTAAATACCGTCTCTCCGGAACTCCTGCACAAGATGAAGGAGGCAGGGTGCTGGATGATCGCGTACGGGATAGAGACCGGCAACCAGGAGGTGATGGATTTCCTGAGAAAGGGGATTACCATCGGGGAGGTGAGACAGGCCATCGCCTGGACACGGGATGCCGGGTTACTCGCGAAGGGGTATTTCATGATCGGGCACCCGACGGACACCCTGGAGACCATCGACGAGACCATCTCCTTTGCGAAGGAACTTCAGCTTGATTATGCCCTGTTCACCATCACCTCTCCCCTGCCGAACACCGACCTCTTCGAGATCTGCAGGACCATCGGGAAGGTGGATTACAGCGATCTCTCCCGGTTCTCGGCGTGGAACGCGGTGTACGAACCGCCCGGCCTGACGAAGGAACAGATCGAGGGGAAATTCAGGGAGGCCTACCGGTCCTTTTACCTTCGACCAGGGTATATCTTCTCCCAGCTGGGACACATCAAGGGTCTTGATGACTTTATCCGGCACGTATCAGCCTTCGTTTCCCTCCTGAACCTCTGAAATCTGGAAACGATTTATAGCTCCAGCTCATAGTAGTGCCTATGGGCGAATACGGCGGTTTCACGGTTTTTACCATCCTTTTTGTGGCTGTCTGGATAATCCTGAATGCCATCTGCCAGGTATCGGTGAAGACCGGGTTACTGCAGGTGAAGGAGATCCAGGAACCCATGCATATCTTCGACCCATCCAACCTCGGGAAGATTCTCT
>JAJRBV010000097.1 GCA_028679275.1 Methanoregulaceae archaeon | reverse complement strand
AGAGAGATAGTGTTAAATACATTGGCCTGTATGTATTTCGGTAATTCATGCAGGACGATACCAGAAAAACACAACTCCTCCAGCTCTTTACCACCATATCAGGAAAAACCAAGATCGTTGAGCCGATGAAGAAGATTCACGGGACTCTGCGTGACCGTGAAGCAGTAGAGCGTGAGATCGCCCTCGTGATGCGGGAAATCCTGGAACAGGGCCTTTTTAAAACCAAGTTACGCCCCATCCAGCTCGCAAAACTTGTATCGGCTTATTATGCGGGCAAGAACGACACGGAGATCGCACGGGAACTTGGCGATGAGAAGCTGTCCAAAACGGTTGCACGGGCACGGGTCAGGCTGAAACTGTTCAGGGACCTTGATTTCAAGATGCCGTTTGACCGGGATAAGATGGAAGCGCTGCTGGAATCCGGAAATACCATGAAGGAGATCAGCGATGAGCTGGGAGTGAGCCCCTCCACCCTGCGGGAATACCGGCACGTTATCGAGCAGCGGGATGATGTGACCATCGATTCATATCTCGAGCGGATCAAGGATGTGATGGAAGACCGGGACCTTTCCGAGCTGATGACCAAGAGCGCAACAAAAGACGGGCTTGAGGATTCCATCGATGCCACCGAGGCAGAGATGGTGGACGTCTCCTGAAAAGGAGCCGGGGTATCATTTTTTTCCAAAAAATCAGAACGCCTTCCGGGATAACGCTTCACGGATTGGGGAAATAACCATTCTGTTGCCGGAAATTGGCGTGAGGAATTTTTACCGTTTCACAGAACAGTACGGCATTACTTCCCGAAACCAGAGGGTTCCCTGCCTGCCATGATCCTTTGTGGAGAATACCGGCCTTTGGAGCGAAATTACCCTGGTGTATCCCCCACCTCATCTTTTTCTATTAGTATCCGCCAGAGATACTATTGCATGGAGCTCACGTATTTCGGTCATTCCTGCGTCCTTCTGAAAGGGAACAAGACGGTCCTTGTCGATCCCTTTGCCCCAGAGGGAGAACTCCCCGAAAATCCGGATATCGTGGCCGTTACCCACGGTCATGCCGATCACATGGGGGCAGCGGTTGCACTGAAGCGGCCCACGGTTGCCATCAACGAGGTTGCCAAGTACCTGAAATCGAAGGGTGTCCCGGCAGAGGGGATGAACCATGGGGGTACCATTATGGTGGAGGGGGTGACCTTCCACATGGTCCAGGCGGTACATTCCTCCTGGATCGAAGAGGCAGGCATCGGGTTCAATGGCGGTGGTGCTGCAGGGTTCGTGATCGGGATGGAGGGGACACGGATCTACCATGCAGGGGATACGGCACTCTTCTCCGACATGAAACTGGTAGGGGAACTCTGTCACCCGGATATCGCTCTCCTTCCGATTGGCGGCCGTTTCACCATGGGTCCAAATGAGGCCATGATCGCTGCCCGCTATATCGGAGCCCCCCTGGTTATCCCGATTCATTATAACACCTGGCCGGTGATCCGGCAGGACCCGGAGCAGTTTAAAACTGCACTTGAGCGGACAACCGATATCAGGGTGATAATACTTGCTCCCGGCGAGAAGACCACGGTATAAGCCGGATTTGGTATTTTTTCCCACGCATACCGCCACAGAGCATTTGGAGGAAAGGGAACCTGATCCCCGGAAGCGGCCAGGACATCTGGCAGGCAGGGGCTGTCACCCCCTCACCCCAACAGGATGAACGCCGCCGCCCCCGAAGGGCGCCCCGGCGGCGGTTCAATGAGTGATTAATATACGATCAAAGGATCATTTTCATTTTCGGCTTGTCAAAGCGACAAAATGGGGTATAATGCTATTTTCACCACGGCCGTACAGTCAATGTACGACTGAAAAAAGTATGTCGTAAATATTGTCCCAAAATCCATAGCAAAAAAAAGAGACTATAATCAATGAAAGTTAAGAAAAGAATCTGATACCTGACACTGACCTATCGCATTGCGGGGGACGCCACAGCGGCGGGGGTAAGCCGAAGGCGAGAACCCCTTGGAGCCTCTTAAAACGCGGCGCCAACTTTTGGTTAAAAAACTGGTAGTTGAAATGATACTCCTCCTAAAAATTTAAAAAAGAATACAGGGAATCCCGGTTATTCTTTCGCTCTGCCCTTCTCCTGCCCCTGGAGGAGGTGAAGCCTTAAAATTCCGTTACATGAGTTGCAGATATAATATTCCTGTGTCCAGCAGGTGGTGCAGGCCCATCTTCCGCACAGGGTACACTGTTTCAGTTCGGTTGAAGGAAAGGTACTGTTGCAGAGGTCGCAATGGTACCGTGAGAAGGTGGATGCATCCTTCTCCGGTGGTTCCCCCTGCTTCCTCATGACGGTAACGTCATTCCGGACGCGGGAGAAGAGGTCGGGGTCTTTCCGGGACCCCTTGGTTTCACTTCTTCCCGGCTTGTTTTTCCAGAGCATCCAGCCGATCCTCCAGCTTCTTCAGGTTATCCTCCATCGTCTCTGAAAAATCCTTCAGCGATGCCACCTTTGCTTCATTCGTCTCAAGGATCTGGTCCTTGGATTGCCTGAATGACTGGAGTTTTGTCCGGCTGACAAGCGACCATTCCTCAATCATCAGCTCAAACCTGCGGTCGAGGTACTCATCCACCCTGCTCTCGACCGGCCGGGCGAGCGATACGTCCCCCTTTGCCCCCCTCCAGTAATAGTAGATCACGAACAGGAGGATCGCGACAATAATGACAAGCAGGGCTGCTTCAAGGGGAGTCATCGCTTTGCCTCCTTCAGCCTCAAAAGACGCTGCTCAAGATTCTCCAGTTTTATCTCAGCACTGGTCTCAAACGATCCGATCTGCTTTGTGGTCTCTTCGATAGCGCGGAGACGGCTCTCGAAATCGCCGAGGTCATTCTCGGTTGCAAGATCCCAGTCCTGGATGAGGTTTTTCATCCTCCGGTCCAGGTAGGCATTCATGTAGCTGTCCATACCGACCATTATCGGACCTCCAGCTCACGGATTTCCTTATCAAGGACCTCCACCCGCTTTTCAATCTCGCTTCTCCCCTTCTCGAGGTTCCGGATCTCAGCTGTCACCATATCCAGCCTGTCATCAAGATCATCGAGAGTGTGGGAAGTGATAAGCCTCCATTCGCTGATGATCGCAGACATGTGCGCGTCAAAGTACCGGTCGAGGCTCTTGTCCATGCTGGGAAGCTTAGCCTCGATTGTTCCCGGAAGCGCCGCGAGCGATTCCTTGAATGAGGACTTCTTTGCGGTCTCCGCAGGTGCATTCTCCATCATCATGATCACCCGAGTTTCTTCTCCTCATCTTTGATCTTCTCGACCATCCGGTCGAGCTTGGTAATTTTCACCTTGTTCTCGAGGCGCTCTATCCTCTTGTCCACTGCGGTGTGCTTCGCGAAGATATCGGTTGCGAGATTTACATTCTCTTCATCGAGCGTCCGGATCTCCGCCATCTGCTCGGGCGAGACCCGGAAGAACGGGGTACCCCGCTGGGCCATCTCGGCCTTCATCAGGTTGAGCTTCTCCTTCTCGAGATCGATCTCAGCGAGTCTCGGTGTGTTTCTCCACAGCCGGATCTCCTTGATCATGAAGTAAACGATGACGAGGATGATAACGAGCATGATCACCCAGAAGACCGACTCAAACCACCTCCAGTAGGGAGAAGTTGAGGCAACCACAACGGCTGTTTCATTTGCCACAGGTCATTTCCCCCGAAAATTACAGTTCCTTGTCGCCCTTTTTCGGGGTGACCTTTCCTGCTGCATCCTTTGCACCCTTCTCAACGGTTTTCCCTGCTTTCGTTGCGCCTTCTTTGACAGCCCCGCCGGCTTTGACCGCACCTTCCTTGACAGTCCCCCCGGCCTTTGTTGCACCTTCTTTGACAGCCCCACCGGCCTTTGTGGCTCCCTTGGTGATCTTCTCCGTCCAGGTGACCTTTCGTATCACGGAGATGGTATCGCCCTCGGCAACACCCAGCGCCGCCATATCTTCAGGAGAGAGCATGATGAACGACTTGTCTACCTGCTTATCTCCATACCCGGTGACGGACACGGTCTTTGTCTTCTGGTCCCACACGGTGGGATACTGTGCAAGGAGCAATGCCTCCCCCTCCTTCGCACCGATCATCGGCAGGACTGTTTCATGGACCCGGGCCCGGCCATGACTTGGAAACGTCCGTACCTTTACCTTTAATGTAACTGATCCTTCCATAGCAGTCACAACTAGCACCTTAAACTATTAATGCTTTATTCAGTCCACCGCCGGGAATCCGGTTAAAATCCTGAAG
>JAJRBV010000011.1 GCA_028679275.1 Methanoregulaceae archaeon | reverse complement strand
ACTCCTCCCTTGACCCTGCAGGGAAAAATATCCGGAAATGCATCGGGGATCTTATGGAGGACCCTGCGTTGCCACATCCGCTTCCGCTCGAATACCACCAGCTGGTCTTCCACGAAACCACAACCCGTCTGAACTTCCAGGACCATACTGACCGCGAGCTCGGTGCAGACCTCATTATCTTTCTCTCACGACACTCTTCGGAAAAGCCCCTTCCGGTCCTGACCGTCCATGTCACCGGTAACCTCGGTCCTGCCGATCTCGGGGGTATTGCCGGTTCACTCGCAGTTGCATCGCCCCCATGGATGCGGGCCGTCCTCTGCAACCTCAACAGGAATGCCCCTGAAGGATACCGGGCAACCTACGAAGTCACCCATCATGGGCCCACCGAACTCTCCACCCCTTCATTCTTCGTTGAGATAGGAAGCACAGAAGAGGAGTGGACCGATGTCCGTGCCGGCCGGGCGGTGGCCCTGAGTGTTCTTGAAGCAAAACCCGCTGATACCATAAATGTCCTTGGAATCGGCGGCACGCACTATGCCCGGAGAGAGACCGAAATTGCACTCCGTTCGCGGGCAGCTTTCGGGCATATCGTGCACAGCAGGTTCGCCTCCTCACTCAGTCCGGCTCTTCTCGCAGCCCTGGTCAGGAAGAGTTCAGCAAACGCTGTCTATATTGATAAAAAGTCAATCGCCCATCACGAGACGGGGAGGATTGAAACCTGTCTCACGGATCTGGGTATTCCCCGGCTTTCAGAAAGCGAGCTTCTCCAGTTCCGGCACATTTCCTGGTCCACATGGGAAGCAGTCCGGAGAACAGCTGAGGAAATTCAACCCGGATCGGCGGTCGATATCTCCCCGGAAGTAAAAGATGGCCATCCTGCCCCGGTCCGCCTGCCGGATGACCTTGTTGCAGAAACGGTCCGGGTTGATCTCCGCGGGCTGAAAGAAGGTATCGGACGACTTCCTGCCGCCTCGCTATCCTTCGGGGGAAACCCGGTTCTTCCTGTTTTTATCACCACGGAGGAGAACCCCGCTGTTGTACTGAATGATTTAATAAGCTTATGCGTTACACTCATATGTAGTGGAGAAACCACGGCGGTTGAAGGGGATCGGCTCATCATCATGAGGACGAGGTTTGACCCGGAAAAAGCGCGCAGTCTGGGTATCCCCCGTGGGTCCCTTTACGGGGAACTGATGAAGGGCAGAGTGGTGAACATCAATGGCCGTGAGATCACCCCGGACATGGTCCGTACCAGGACAGTAACATGTATCCGAATCCCGGGATTGGAGAAACTGACATGAGATCGATTGTCGAAGAAGCGCTGACCAAGGTGAGCACCGAACCGGCCAAAGTACTTTCGGAAAACGAGGAACTTGACCAGATTCTAAAGGAGCTCAAAACCGAGATCACGGTAATTGGCTGCGGGGGGAGCGGGTCAAATACCATAACAAGGATGAAGGAAGAAGGTATTCACGGGGCAAATCTTATTGCCATGAACACCGATGCCCAGCACCTTGCCAGGACCCAGGCGGACCATCGCATCCTCATCGGGAGACAGAGAACCCGTGGACTTGGTGCAGGATCCATCCCCCAGATCGGCGAGGAGGCCGCTCTCGAAAATGAACAGGATATCAAGAAAATTGTATCGGGAAGCGACATGGTGTTTATCACGGTGGGTCTTGGAGGAGGCACAGGTACGGGTGCCGCCCCGATTGTTGCCAAGGCGGCAAGGGATGAGGGGGCCCTCACCATCGCGGTGGTGACTCTGCCCTTTACGGCAGAAGGTGCAATCCGGATGGAGAATGCCGAAGCCGGGCTCGAACGGCTTCGCGATGTTGCTGATACCGTGATTGTTGTACCGAATGACAGGCTTCTCGAGGTTGTCCCCCGCCTGCCGCTTTATGCGGCGTTCAAGGTCGCCGATGAAGTCCTGATGCGTGCTGTCAAGGGTATCACCGAACTCATAACCATGCCGGGGCTTGTGAATCTTGATTTTGCCGATGTACGAACCGTAATGGAGCGTGGCGGAGTGGCAATGATCGGGGTTGGCGAGAGTGACAGCGAGGACAAGGCTGCTGATTCGGTCAAGAAAGCCATCCGCTCACCACTCCTCGATGTTGATATATCCGGAGCCACTGCTGCACTCGTGAATGTGATCGGGGGTCCCGACATGACCATGTCGGAAGCCGAGGGGGTTATCCAGGAAGTATACAACCGGATCGATCCCGGAGCGCGGATCATCTGGGGAGCCCAGGTGGATCCCTCCATGCAATGCAAGATGCGGACGATGCTTGTGGTAACTGGTGTACGGTCGCCACAAATATATGGTAGGAACGAGAAGATAACCCCCAAAGTTCAGAAACAGTTTGAGATAGATTTTCTGAAGTGATAACCCATGGAAATTGCGAAACCCGATATAAAATTCGATGTAAATGAGGAGTTGTTCCGGAAATACTGGCGGATCCTCAAGCTGGCAAGAACCCCGACACGGGATGAATTCAGGAAGATCGCACTGGTTGCCGCGGCAGGTATTCTGATTGTCGGGATGATCGGATTCCTGATCTACATTGGCGCACTCTCCCTGTCCTGATTGCCATGGAAGAATATACCAATCGTATTTTTGCTATAAAGACCACATCGAAGCAGGAGCGGACTGTTGCCGACAACATCAAGAAAGCCATCGATACCGGGGCTACCGATGTGAAGGTAACAGCGATCATCGTACCGGATGAGCTGAAGGGATACGTGCTTGTGGAGACCCCTGAGAGCCTGGCACGGATTGAACAGCTTGCAGAGAAGGTTGCCCATGCGCGCACTGTGGTAAGGGGTGAGACCACCTTTGCAGAGGTGGCGCACTTCCTGGTGCCCAAACCAGTAGTCAGTGGCATCTCAGAGGGCACGATAGTTGAACTCATTGCAGGGCCGTTCAAAGGCGAAAAGGCGGTTGTAAAACGGATAGATGCAGGCAAAGAAGAGATCACGGTCGAGCTCTACGAGAGCGTGCTGCCCATCCCCATCACGGTGAGGGGAGATAACGTCCGGGTCGTCGACCGTGGCGACAACAATTAAAGCCCCGGATCCCTGCTCCGGCTATAACCTTTAAGTCGTTGCGAGTCTACCTTTTTTAACCCACGCTGAAACCGTTTCAGCGGGACAGCATGGTGATACCATGGCAGACGTGGTCGAGGTATTAGTATCCGGAGGCAAGGCGACCGCAGGTCCACC
>JAJRBV010000051.1 GCA_028679275.1 Methanoregulaceae archaeon | reverse complement strand
GCCAGCTCACCGATCCGGAAGCCTCCCTCATAGAGCATTCCAATAAGGGCCCGGTCCCGACTCCAGCGGCAGGCCGCCAGAAGTGCCTTTACCTCTTCGGGGGTAAGGAGATCCGCCGCCTTGTGAGTCATGGTATCCTTGGTCGGGACCTGGATTCGACGGATCTTACGCTCTGGGAGGTTGGAATACTCGTTCTCGATCATACAGAGAAGGAATTGCCGGAGGATACGGACCCAGTCATGCTTCGTGTTCTGTTTGAATGGTGTGCCTTTCTGAGTGAGGCTATTCTTCATCGTGTCAATGCTGGTATACACATTGGCGATCGAGAGCTCGTGGTAAGGCCCAACGAACCGTCTCCATCCGACAAGGACGTAGATGAACTTATTCGCCCGGCTGGCACCGATATTGGCGGCTACCTTTCGTTCAGCGATGAACTCTTTGATAAGATCAGAATCCCGCTTTGTGATCCGGTTCGATGCCAATGCAGCATCGATCGAGTGCATGCCATACTCAGCTTTGATACATGAGAAACGGTGTGAAGATGCTTCTTCAGTCCGTACGGTAGTTGCTATCGTGGAAGATACCATAGAAACGGGTCTGAAAGGATATACAAAAACTTTGCGACCAGGATTTGAACCTGGCGTCCGGATGCCTCAGCCCGGATTTGAACCGGGGACAACCAGATCTTCAGTCTGGCGCTCTCCCGAACTGAGCTACTGAGGCGAGGGAATACATTATTCAACTTTCAGACTAATAAATTATCGTGTTTACCGGTGCTTATTTTAAAATTGCACCTATTTTATCCTCTGGTGGTGGAATCTCTGGGTCTGGCAGGAAGCAGTGGCGCTGATGGCGGATTTGAGGAGCGGATAAGAGCCCTCCTGAAATCAAGGAAATCTGCCCTGGTTCACCTGACACATAATGACCTCGATGCCGTTGGAGGGGATGCGGTCCACAGAATGCGGTACGGATCGATCACGAGCATTTTCTGCTCCGTTGGAAGTTTCCCCTCTGCCCTTGATGCAGTGGCATCCCTGGAAGGGAACGGGACTGTCCTCTCCATCAGTGATCTCGGTTACCAGCGGGGGATTGAGCACCGAATCAGGAGGGTGAACGAGGCAGGGTGGCGAATCGAATGGCGTGACCACCACAGGTGGTCCCCTGATGAGATCGGGCTTGTCACGGGTTATTGCGACCGGCTCATACTGGACACCTCGACATGCGGCTGTGGCATCTGTGCTAGAGACCTCCTTCCCGGCGACAAACAGGCAGCAGAGATTGCCCGCGTCGTCTGTGATTATGACCTCTGGAAGCATGAAGACCCCCGCTCCGCAGTGCTTGGCATCGTCCTGCAGCGGAAGAGGAACCGGGATTATGTCCGTGACCTCCTGGCCGAAGGGATACTCTCTGATGAGTACATTGAACGTGAGTACCATGACATCCTGGGTGAGATGGAAGAAAAAATGGGGAGAAGCATCCATAAAGCCATGATCATGGGGGAGAAATACCGCATTGCCTTCTCTCCGCTCTATGGCTACCCGAGCGAAACTGCTGCCAGGATGCGAAAGGAACTTGCTACCGATATTGAGGTACTGATTTCAAAGGACGGGCGGTTTTCACTCCGCTCAGTTCCCCCGATCAGCCACCTTATTGCACGGGAGTACGGGGGAGGGGGACATCCAAACGCTGCCGGGGGATCGTTTCACTTCTCATTCTGGGACAGGATCCGGTTCCTCCTTTTTGGCAGCAGCTCACAGTTTTCTCACTTTGTTGAAATCGCAGAATCTATCGGATAAGGGAGGCGTTCTCCACGACTGACTTCCAGTAGACTCCGCACGAGTCCGGGCAGTAGCCTCCGCAGATCAGGTTGTCCGGGTCCTTCAACTCGAGCGCACGCATGAGATCCTCTTGACCCGCATCGATAAGGACAATCTTCTGGATCTCATATTCACCCATAAGATCAGCGATGAGGCCAAGCCCTGATGGCCTGACTGCAACCACTGACTGGTGTTCAAGGAGAAGAGTGAGTGATTTTTTTGTCTGGTCCCGGGTAAAAAAAAATACTCTGCGGCCAGCCAGTGTTTCCAGCTCCTCTCCATCCGATCTCTCACAAAGCAGGACATGACCAGCAATACCGGCGTCCCGCATCGCCCGCATCATTTCCTGATACGCGGAGAGAAGAGAGTGGGCAGCCTCTTCCGGATCATGAAAATACCGGTCCGTAAGCCCGAGTTCCCCGGATGAGGGTACTGCCAGCCAGAGATTTTTTTGCATCCTGGCCATATCATCGGCATCCTGTATAAGGTGCCTGGGGTCACATCCCATCTCTCCCGTGATATCGGTTCCCTCAACGCCAGTGAGTGCCCCGAGCCAGCGTTCCCGGTACCACCTTCCACCGGCGCAGGGGAGGGTTACCCCGGAATCCAGCTGGGGTATCAGGCCCTGCTCGAGCTGGTAGGTGATGAGGTCCGCTGCTTGTCCCCGCCGTGCCCCAACCCATTCTGCCAATGCGGCGGGATCAGGATCTTGTGCGTCTGAACCAAATGACCTTGTTGGAAATGTGATCCGCTTTCCCATCGTAATCACGTTATTTATAGCATCATCGTCAAAACGAGATAATGATGAGTGCCAGACCCGTCCTTGTGACCTGCGGGCTTCCTTACACCAATGGCCCCTGCCACCTCGGCCATCTCCGCACGTATGTGCCGGCCGACTTCTATGTCCGGTACTTACGGCGGACAGGCGAAACGGTGGTTTTTGTGTGCGGGTCCGACAACCACGGTACCCCTGTTGTCGTGAGTGCTGAAGATGCCGGGATATCCCCGAGGGCACTTTCTGAACAGTACCATGCCCATTTCGACCAGACATTCCACAGGATGGGTGTTATTTTTGACCATTTCGGGATGACGGATGATCCCACCAACCACCAGAGAACCCGATCAATCGTTGAACATCTGACTGAAAACGGGTATGTCTATTCGAAAGTCATCCAGCAGAGTTTCTGTACGAAATGCCAGCGGTTTCTCCCCGACAGGTATGTTGAAGGGATCTGTCCGCATTGCGGGACACCGGCAAGGGGTGACGAATGCGACCAGGGGTGCGGAAAACATCTGGAACCTGGCGAAATAAAGGAGCCGTCCTGCACAGTCTGCGGCACCAGGGCTGAATCCAGGGACCAGGAGCATTATTTCTTCAGATTAAGCGGATTCAAGGAATTCCTGCTCGATCACCTTGATACCCTGTCCGGAACCCTCAATGCCAAAAACTATGCCCTCGGATGGGTGAAAGATGAACTGCACGACTGGTGTATCACGAGGACACTTGACTGGGGGGTAAAATTCCCGGGAAGGGATGACCTTGTGGTATATGTCTGGGTTGATGCCCCGATCGGATACATATCATTTACCGAAGAATGGGCAGAGAACCATGGCAGGTCCTGGAAGGAGTTCTGGTGCGGGGAGAACACCAAGGTCACCCATTTCATCGGGGGGGACATCATCTACCACCACTGTATCTTCTGGCCGGCACTTCTGAAGGGTGCGGGATATGGAGTTCCGCACGCGGTGATAGCATCGGGAATGCTCAAGGTGGACGATCACAAGTTCTCAAAGTCCCGCGGTTATGTGGTCTGGACAAATGACGATTACCTCGATAAGGGGCTTCCTTCTGACTATCTGCGATACTACCTCCTCGCGTATACCAGCCATACCAAGGAACTGAATTTCTCCTGGAAGATGTTCCAGGAGCGTATCAATAACGAGCTCGTAAACACGCTCGGGAACTTTGCATACCGGACCCTGTTCTTTGCCCATAAGGAGTTTGGGGGAATTCCTGATGTACCTGTCAACGCCGGCATTATCAGTGAGATCGAAAAAACACTTTCCCTTGTCGATATCTCGATGAAGGATTATGAGTTCAAGACCGCCATTGATGGAATGATGACTCTCGCAGCGTATGGCAACAATTACATCCAGACCAGTTCTCCCTGGAAGCTGATCAAAACGGACAGGAATGCTGCAGCCCAGGTGGTTAAAGACTGCATTGTGCTCGTAAGGGCACTTACCCTCCTCTTTGAACCGGTGATACCGCGAAAGTCCCAGGAGTTATGGGAGATGCTCGGGAACAGTGACCCCGTATCAGGGCATCATCTCAATGAGGCACTGACAGATACCGCAGAAGGACCGCTCCCCGCTCCACGCCCTGTCTTTTCAAAGCTTGAAGATGATTTCATCGGTGAGATGGACAAGCTTCTCGCACATCGTGTCAGGGAGGCAGGAAAAAAAGTGGTAAAAACGGAGACAATTCCTTTTGATGAGTTCTGTAAACTGGATATCAGGACAGGGATAGTAATCTCGGCAGAGAAAGTGCCGAAATCAGGCAAACTGCTGAAGCTTCGAGTGGACGTGGGAGGGGAGATCCGGCAGGTTGTCGCCGGTATGGCCCAGTTCTATACCCCTGATGAGATGACCGGAAAACAGGTGGTAATTGTCGTCAATCTCCAGCCGGCAAAAATTTTCGGTATCGAGAGCAACGGGATGATCCTTGCTGCAGGAGAGTCCGCATCCCTGCTCAGGCCGGAAAAGGACGTACCGCCAGGAACGAAAATACGCTGACTCCCAGAAAGTCCCAACCTGTTTTTCCTTTTAAAAAAACACTTAAAATTCCTCCCTTTGCACCGTATCCGGTTCCTCTCCCTGGAGGATAGTTCCCCTGACGGCCATAAACGGAGATAGTATCCAATGGTATCTCGTTCTTAAACCTGTGAAAGCGAAAAATCGTTAATCCATCCATAAAATCTGAATTGA
>JAJRBV010000026.1 GCA_028679275.1 Methanoregulaceae archaeon | reverse complement strand
ACTGGTAGTCGAAGTGGTCGATCATGACGAGCACCGGGAGTTTTCCCGTCTCCCGTCTGACCTCCTCGATCTTCTGTGCTGCGGCTTCTGCGGTTACGATATTTTTCTCGTTGAGGGGCACTTCCTTAACGATCCCACCGGCATTTTCCACGGCAAGGAACTCGGTGTAGTGGGCAACCGCGGAGACGATCACGCTGTCGCCTTTCTCCACCAGTGTCCCGGTGACTGCCTGGAACCCGCGCCGGGCTCCGGGCACGACCCGGGCCTGGTCCATATTCACGAACTTTGCAAGGTCTGCGTGGAACTCGGCGATCCCCGGCCTGGAGATCTTGTCGAGGCGGAAGGGTTTTCGGCAGGCGTCACAGGTCGAATACCCGTCTCCGTATGCGATAACCGCCTTTCGTGCCTCCTGTGTGAGCCGGCCGGCAGCCTGGATAGGCTGAATATTGATGTAATTCTCCTCACGGGTACGGATATCAATGGTACCGGCGATTTTCGTGATTTCCTTTGCTGCTCTTCCCTGCTCGATGTCAGAGACGATCCCTTTCAGGCGATCCAGGATTTCCCGGTACTGCTCCTCCTCTTGAGCATCAAGACCCGTGGGCAGCGCTTTCCGGTGGATTTCCCGCAAGTCCTCAAGGGTAAAGAGGGCACGAAAGACGTTATCTATCCTGTTATCCATGTTGTGTCACCAGAGAGCCCGGGATGAGAATTGAACTCATGTAGATCAGATCTGCAGTCTGACGCATCGCCGCTCTGCCACCCGGGCAAGTAATTCACAATTGTGAATTACTGTATATAATAACAATTGTGAATATTTATAGATTCCGCAACCAGCAATGAATGCCGTATCCCTGTCACAGCAGGTGTGAATGACACATTCTTCGAGAGAGGGGAAAGACGCAACCCCCGCGACGTCCCGGAGAACACCCTGATTGCAAACTATTTTGAATTCCGGCATCGATTCACAATTGTGAAAAACAAACATCTATCGATGATACAAAGCAGAAGGTGATCTATGCAGGCACCGTGTCAGAAGATCGTGTGGGATGTCCTCCCCGCAATCCGGGCGGCCATTGCCGTCGAACTGGTAAAATGCGGGGTATCCCAGGTTGATGCTTCAAAGATGCTGGAGATCGCCCCCTCGGCAGTATCCCAGTACCTTTCCGGTAAGCGAGGCTATCGTATCGAGTTTGAGGGGGAAGTAAAAAGTTCCATCGAACATCTTGCGCAGGATCTCAAAGCCGGCAAAGTCGATAATCTCGTCACCCGGATCTGCGATATCTGTAAACAGCTGAGAGAAGAAGAAGACCGGTGTGGATCCAGACCGACGGAATGCGGGTCCTGATCTCGTCCTCTCTTCAGGGATGCTTTCTCTTATGCATACGAAGGAATTCGTCGGCAAGTATGCCTCTTTGAAAAAAGTGATCAAAAAGAGAGGATCCCTGCTCATCGCCTATTCAGGCGGTGTGGACAGTGCCCTTCTGGCTGCGGGTGGCAGAAAATACCCCCCTGGACAGAGCCCGAACAGCGAAACGGATCATGGACAGATGAAGGGGTCACGGATATGAAGGATGAAGATGATCTGGATGAACTGATCGAGATGCAGGGGAGAATGTGTATCGCTCTCGACCTGCTCGAATCGTGTAAGCCGTTTGCTTCGATGATACCCGAGGTACGGACGAATCTCGTTTATGCGAAGGAATCTGCCCGGGGGCCTCACGACGTCCTCGCCATTGACGGGAGGATTACCGTTGTGAACGGGATGCCCCACGCTGCCGGAAACCCCAAATTCGGGGCCTCGAGCCACATGGCACGGTTGCTGCTCGAATTGCGGAAAAGAGATCCCTCCATCCGGGCAGGGATCAATTTCGCCAATACTCCTTCCCTGGTGGTATGGATGAATGACTATTGTCGTACGAGAGGCTGGATCTTCAGCGTCATCGACCGGGGAGGTGAACCTGAGGAGATCAAGGATGCGGAAGGGGCCTCCATACCCTGGAAGGCGGGAGAGGCGATCCGAGCTGCGGGGGACCGGGTCCCAAACCTCTTCTACGAGACCGGGGCCGTGGGAAAGGAGCCGGTGACGGTTCTTGTCAGTAGGGACCCGATTTCCGTTGTCCGGGAGATGATCGCCCTCACTCTCGCGTATCAGAAGAAACAGACATGACGAAGATAGGCAAGGTGAACCGGGAGATCTTCGCGTCAGTCATCCAGCAGAGGCTCGGGAAAAAGAAAGATACGGTCATTGTTCCTCCCGCCGCCGGGATCGATGCGGGAGTGATTGATATCGGTCACGGGCAGGTCCTGCTCGTCGCAGAAGACCCCATTTTTACTATACCCGGACAGCCCCTGGAAATGTTTGGCTGGTATACAGTCCACATCGGGGCCAGCGATATCGCCGTCATGGGAGTACCCCCTCAATACATGACCTATTCCCTCCTGATGCCCCCGGACTTCCCTGAAAATGATCTGATTACCGTCATAGATTCTATTCACCGGGCTGCACGGGAACTGGATATCGCAATCGTGGGGGGGCATACCGGGAACTACCCGGGATTCGCTGCACCGACAATCGGAGGGGTCACGGTCTTTGCCATTGCAAAAAGACAGGACTTTGTCACGCCTGCAGGAGCGTGTCCCGGTGACTCCGTCCTGCTCACCAAGGGGCCGGCCATTGAGACTGCCGGCATCCTGTCGGTGCTCAGGGAAGAAGATCTCCTTTGGGAATACCCTCCGGAGCTGGTGAAGAAAGCGCAGGGGCTCGTCAGCCAGATGAGCGTGGTCAGGGACGCACTCACGGCCATGGAGGCAGGAGGAGTGACGGCCATGCATGATGCGACG
>JAJRBV010000168.1 GCA_028679275.1 Methanoregulaceae archaeon | reverse complement strand
CGGTCCGTGCAATTCCCTCGGATACCACGTCAGTGATTGCAAAACGTGTCGGGGAGGATGGAACCGTGCGGGAAATCTTCCGGGATTCTCCCCCCCTTTCCTACTTAGCAAGGCGCCTCGGTGTCAGTGTGCGTCTTGAGACGGAATGCCGGCTCCCGATAGGAGCAGGATTCGGCCTTTCGGCTGCAGCGCTCATGGCGTCGGCAGTATGTATCAATGTCCTCTTCAACCTTGGAATGGTGAAGGCTGCATGCGCCGAACTGGCGCATGAAGCCGAGATCATCCACCGGACCGGCCTTGGAGATGTTGCAGCGTGCCAGGGGGGAGGCCGGGACTTCCGTATGGGTCCCGGGATAGGGGCTGAAATCCGGAGGTTCCATGATCTGGACGAGCCGCTGTACGCCCTCAATTTCGGCCCTCTTCACTCTCCTGATATCCTTGGATCATCCCATGCCCTGCAGCTTATCAGTGCTGCATATCCTGAAGAATACCCTGGATCCCCGGAGGATTTTTTCCGTCTTTCCCTGGCATTCGCAGAAAAGAGCGGGCTTCTCTCTCCACCACTCCATGAACTTCTTATCCGGTGCCGGAGTGAGGGCATCCCTGCGAGCATGACGATGCTTGGAAATGGAATTTTTGCCATGGGTGAAGGTGCACGGGACTTTCTCGATTCCTACGGTGAAGTACTGGAACTGCACGTCGCATCGGAAGGGGTGAGGATCATGGAGGTTATACCATGATCCCGCAGGATCATCCCCGTTTCCGTTCGCTGAAAGTGAGGGAACACCTCGCCCGTTGTGCAGAAGAGGGGATCCTGTCCCTCGAAGGGCTCACTGCCCATGGCCGCGGTGAAGCTTTCGATTACCTTATCGGTGAGAGAACAACAGAGAGTGCCTTTCGGGCCGGAAGATCGGCCGCCGCCCTCCTCC
This sequence comes from Methanoregulaceae archaeon, assembly GCA_028679275.1. Lineage (GTDB taxonomy): Archaea > Halobacteriota > Methanomicrobia > Methanomicrobiales > Methanospirillaceae > UBA9949. Next base: position 3,883 of record JAJRBV010000168.1, on the reverse strand, counting down.
TCCTGGCTAAAAAACCGGTCATTTCGGTGAACGGCAATACTGCTGCACTAGCCCCCGACAGTATTGCCCTCCTGCAGCAGGCTTCGAATGCCGCGGTTGAAGTGAACCTCTTTCACAGGACTGATGAACGGATCAGGAAGATCACCAGCCTTCTGGAGAAGCATGGGGTGAAGGTACTGAAAGGAGAAGCAGAACGGCTGCTGCCCCTCTCCCATGACAGGGCTTTCTGCCTCAGGGAGGGTATCGGGTCTGCGGATGTGATCCTTGTCCCGCTGGAGGATGGGGACCGGTGCCGGGCTCTTACGGAAATGGGGAAGACCGTTATTGCCATTGACCTGAACCCGCTCTCGAGGACCGCCATGTACGCCAGCCTGTCGATCGTTGATGAGGTGACCCGGGCACTCCCTATTATTACACAGTTCTGCAGAGAGCTTACAAAGGAGGAGGCACAACTATTCTCTGCAGGCTACAATAACCGGGAGCTGCTCCGCTCTGCCATTCAGGAGATACATTCGAGGCTTGATCATGCTCTGGATTGAAAAATACCGTCCGAATGTTTTTGAAGAGATACTAGGGCAGGATCCGGTTGTCACCCACCTGAAAAATGCGGCGCTGTCAGGGAATATCCCCCACCTCCTGCTGACGGGTCCCGCAGGTACCGGGAAGAGCGTCTCTGTCGAGTGCCTCGCGCATCTGTTGTTCAGTGAAAGGACAGAAGAGAATCTCACGATTATCCAGGCCGCTGACCTCTTTGAACAGGGGAAGAAGTATCTGGAAAGCGATGAGAGGTATGTGCATCTTTACCGGAGAGACCAGAGCCTGCTCTCGAATTTTAAGAATATCACCCGGTGGTACGCATCAATCCGGCCCCTCGATTCAGAATTTCGCATCATCGTCTTTGAAGGAGCATCGGCACTGACGAGGGAAGCCCAGCAGGGGATCCGGAGAATCATGGAACGGTATTCGAGGACATGCCGCTTCATCTTTGTTACAAGCCGTCCGTCGGCTATCATCCCTGCCGTCAGTTCCCGCTGCCTTCCCTTCTTCTTCGTCCCCGTCAGCAATGAAGTGATAGCGGGTCGCCTTAATACTATCCTTCATACTGAATTCGGGGACAACGCTCCCCTTTCAGCCGATGAAGTCGACCTGATCGTGCAGGTGGCTGGCGGCGATATGAGGAAGGCAGTCATGCTCCTCGAAGTCAGCACCGGAGCAGGGGACCGGAGCGATCTGGTCCGGTGTTCCCAGACGGAGACAGGCCAGATCGCCGCGGCAGCCCTTGCCGCAGTATGCGGAGGAGACATGCCGGCAGCAATACGACGGTTTGAGACCCTTTTGATCGAATACGGTCTCACCTCCCGCGAGGTTCTCCATGAATTCCGTACGGCTGTCCGGAGGGAGTATAATGATCCCAGGCTTGCCATTGCAATTGCCGATACTGATTATACCCTTACCCATGGCAATAATGAGTATCTTCAGCTGAATGCCATGATGGCACGTATCTCTTCGGAGGTATTTTCTTGACCAATGCGATAGGCAAGGTCAGGCAGCACTATGACGAGGTCGCTGAGATATACGACAACCGGTATGACCGGAGCCGGGGGAGAGAATATTACCGTCACATATGCAGGCATGTCCTTGCATGTATTCCCCCCCGGGGGAGGATCCTTGATCTCGGGTGTGGAACCGGCCTCTTCCTCACTGCTTATGAAGAGGAGGGGGGTACCGGAGTCGGCCTTGACATCAGCAGGGGTATGCTTGAAAGGGCGAGATCGCGCTGTAGCACCTGCGAAGTCACGGTCGGAAACGCTGAAATTTTGCCCTTTCTGGATGAAAGTTTCGACGGGGTGTCAAGCCTCCTCGCATTCTCATATGTCCGGAATCCGGAGAAACTTCTCGATGAGGCATGGAGGGTCCTCAGGCCCGGAGGATCGCTTGCCATCTGCACGCTTGGCAAACACCTCCTCACCTCAGGCCTCCCTGCCGTGTATACCCTCGCTGAAGTAATGAAACTCCGAAAGATCGGGATGGGGGCTTTCGGGGAGCGGTATTATGACAGGAACGAGATGTCCGGGTTGCTCGAGGATGCCGGGTTCACCGGGATCACGATAAAACGCTGTTCATTTGCCCATCTTAACCTTGTCCATCCTCTTTTCGGGCTTGCACAGAAGATTGAACCTATCGTGGAAGAGCGGATTCCCCACCTGGCATACAATATCCTTGCAAGCGGGAAAAAACCGGAACCGTGAGGGTTACCCTGATTTTAAATACCGGATAATTCTGTTTTTTTTCTCGATCGCTGCATCAGCAGCATGCGCCACAGCCATTTTCATTGCATCAAGATCAGGGGGATGCCGGTCCACCACTTTTTTCACCGGTGTATAGGCTGATTCCCTGAAGCGGGGTGTGAAGTCCCGCTCCTTTCCATCCGTCACGAGGTATGCACCAGGGCTGCCCTCCTCTATCCGCCCGATTTCCTCGATCCTGACACCAGCCTCCCTGACAACCTTCCTGATGTCCGGCACTGCTTCTCCTGGTGCGACAATAAGGAGAGAATCCAGTGAAACGCCGAGATAATCAATCAGGAGGGCATCCAGCATCTCCTGCACGTTCCTGTCGGCAATTCCCCTGACCTGCTCTTCCTCGATAACAACCCGGCATCCGGCGGTATGTGCAAGTTCATGTGCATCACCGCGGAGACCCCCGTTTGTCACATCAGTCATGGCATGTACCATTCCCACTGACGGACTTGCAAGGAGCGCTTCTGCCGCTTTCAGGAAATGCAGGTTGATCGTCCGGTCGACAACTTCAGGGAAACCGGAATAGATCGCGGCGGTAGCAATCGTCCCCCCTCCTGCACCTTCCGTCATCATGATAATGTCACCGGGCACCGCCCCCCGCCGGGGGGTCAGGTGCTGCGCGATACCAACTGTTCCCACGCATCCCGACATCCGCTCGCCAAGTACCATGTCCCCGCCGATTCTCAAGGTTGAACCGGATACAAGGGGAACCCCCATCATCTCGCCGACAGTGGTGATCCCTGCAGTGTATTCAAAGATCTTTGCGACATCCCCGTCATCAGCGACATGGATGTCCGAAAAGAGCATCAGCGGCCGGGCCCCCATCACATAAACATCACGGAGCGTTGCCCTGGTCACGTGGAACCCGGCAAGGAATGGAAATTCCGAGAGGCGTGAGTGCATCCCGTCGACAGTACAGACTACATAACGACCCTGTGCGGGTCCTGGCAGTTCCACTACCCCTGCATCATCCATTTCTTCAACACCTACCGCAGCTCCGGTCTTTCCGATTACCCGGGCTATCTGGCGGTGAGCGAAAAAATCACCGGTTCCCCTTGAACCGACCCCAAAGCTCCCCATGCTGACCCCGGAACGATGAAACGTGAAAAAATCCCCGGAAAGTCCTGTCGAATTTTTTACTTCGCTGATTACTGCCTGTGCAAACCTTGCGGCATACTCATGCTCCTCGTCCGGTTTATAGACACGAATCTGATCCGCAAGAGCCCTGCAGAGAGTCTCCTCCGGGACACCCTGACGGAAACCGCGGCGGACGTACTCCTCAATATCCATGGCTATCGTATCGCGTTCGTGAATAATAAGCCTGTGAGAGTGGCAGCATGGGACCAGGCTGACCCGTACGGGAAATTGTGGGAGATTCTGATTTCGTGAGTGGTGTAGTCTCCTGTGAATCCATCGGGGGAATAACCAAAAAAAGTGAATAGGATTATGATCTTGATACGGTCTGTGTGGATAACCGGGCCCCTGTTTCTCCGGGGCAGTCAGAGTGTCTCTGGGAGACGGGTATGAATGTATGCATATCGGGGATGTCGCCCATAAGTGCATGGCACTACCTTAGTTAACTT
>JAJRBV010000034.1 GCA_028679275.1 Methanoregulaceae archaeon | reverse complement strand
CAATATTTCCTTGAAGAGGGCATCCCCGTCCTGGGCATTGAACCCGCAAAGAACCTTCATCAGGTCTCGATGCAGAAAAACATTCCCACAATCTGTTCATTCTTCAATAGGGAGATCTATCTGCAGTTGAGCAAGACCAGCCAGGGTTTTGACGTGATTCTTGCCCTCAATGTCTTTGCTCACGCACCGGATCCCCATGAATTCCTTGAGGGCATACGGCTGCTTCTCGCGCCGGATGGGATCGCGGTCTTTGAATTCCCGTACGTCCGTGAATTGATTGAAAAGAATGAATTTGATACCATCTACCACGAGCATATCTCCTACTTTTCGGTAACCACGCTCGTTCACCTCTTCGAGCAGCACCAGCTACAGATAGCGAACGTAGAGAGGTTGCCGATCCATGGAGGATCGCTCAGGCTCACGGTGATGCACAATACCGGTACCCCTGCATCACCTGTGGTGGAGGCATTCGTGGATGAGGAAAAGATGTATGGACTCCTTTCCCCCGAATATTACCTTGAATTCGCCCATTCTGTCGAGAATTTGAAGAGGGAGACTGTGACATTTCTCAGGGCCCTCAAAAGCGAGGGGAAAAGAATAGCGGGCTACGGTGCTGCCGCGAAAGGGAGCACATTGCTCAACTACTACGGCATCGGGAAGGAGACCATCGATTTTATCGCCGACAGGAATCCCTTCAAGCAGGGCCGGTTCCTGATGGGAAATCATATTCTGATTGTGGATCCAACACGGATCCGGATCCAAAAACCGGATTATATCCTGATACTGCCATGGAACCTCAAGGAAGAGATCATGGACCAGCTCTCCTATATCAGGGAATGGGGTGGCAGGTTCATCGTCCCCATCCCGCATGTGGAACTGGTCGATTGAATCCAGAGGATGGTTTGTTTGAACGGTTTAATCCCCCATCGTCCTCATCGAAACGATTATTGACGGTATCTGAGAAATAATTACTTCAGGAAGAATGTGCCCGAATAAAAAAAGGAGAAGAGAAAGCATCCTCGCATACTGGGAAGAACGCGCGGATGAAAACCCGGATAGTCCTGCTGCTACAACCGATGATATCTACTTGAGAGAACTCGAGATTCTCACCCTCACCGATACCTTAAAAGGACTCCTCCGGCAACGGCCCGGATCGCTCTTGGAGGTCGGATGCGGAGACGGTTACTCCACCCTTCGGATCGCTAGTGCCCTCCCTAACCTGCAGATCACTGCCGTGGATTTCAGCAGAAATATGATCAGAAATGCCAACCTCCGGCTATCAAAAGAAAGTGACCTCAGGAAGCGTCTGAAATTTCTTATCGGTGATGTCAGGGATCTCCATCCGGTGGTTGGGGAGAACCAGTATGATCTGGTCCTGAGTGACCGATGTCTCATCAACCTTGCCTCTCTCAAGGAACAGGAACAGGCGCTTCAAAAAATTGCTGAACATCTCTCACCGGAAGGATTTTTCATTGCAATCGAAAATTTCGTTGAGGGCCAGGAAAGGATGAATGAAGCGCGAAAGATCATGGGCCTTGATGAAATCCCGGTCCGGTGGCACAACCTCTACTTCAGGGAAGACGAGTTCCGAAGCATGGTGGGGAAATTTGCGAAAACCATTGAGTTCAGGGATTTTTCCAGTTCATATTATTTTGCCACCCGCGTGATATACTCCGCCATGTGCAGGATACGCGGGGAGGAGCCGGATTACCTGCACGAGATACACCGGCGTGCGGTGGAACTCCCCTGGACTGGCGCATTCAGCCCCATACGGATGGCGATTGTAGAGAAGGGATAACAGGCCCATGAGGGGATGATGGCAGACCAATTCGAGAGTGAGAAGAAGGAGTGGATCAGGAGAATCAGTTCCGATCCCGAATTGCTGCAGCTTTCTCTCGAATGGATCACCCACGCATCGCGGTACAGGTATTCCTACCACTTCACCTGGCTCGGGCGTCCGATCATTCAGTTTCCGCAGGACATCATCATGATGCAGGAAATTATCTGGAAGACCCGCCCGGATCTGATCATCGAGTCCGGGATCGCCCATGGGGGTTCTCTCATCTTCTCTGCATCGATGCAGGAACTGCTGGGAAACGGTGGAAAGGTGCTGGGGATCGACATCGATATCCGGGAACATAACCGCCATGAAATCGAACGTCACCCGATGTATAGGAATATCCGGATGATCGAGGGATCCTCCACCGATGAAGAGGTCGTTGACCAGGTGTATGCAGCGGCGCGCGGGAAACAGGTACTTCTGGCTCTTGACTCACTGCACACCCATGAGCATGTGCTCAAAGAACTCATGTTCTATTCGCCCCTCGTTTCCCGCGGAAATTACATCGTGGTATTCGATACGATCATCGAGAACTTCCCGGACGGCTCATTCCCTGACAGGCCGTGGAAGAAGGGCGATAATCCCATGACTGCAGTGAAGAAATTCCTGGCACTGAATGATCGCTTCGTTGTGGATACCGAGATTACCAGCAAGCTGCTGATCACTTCGGCACCGGACGGTTACCTCATATGCGTGAAGGATCCATAATACCCCGCATCCCCATTTCAGGACCCAGCATCACACAGAAAGAGGTCGAGTACGTCACCGATGCGGTCAGGAACGCATGGTACGAGAATGCCAATCTCTTCCACGAACGATTCGAAAAGGCCTTTGCCGCCTACGTTGGCAGGCTCCATGCAGTAACCCTGCCTTCATGTACCTCGGGAATTCACCTCTCCCTTGCAGCCCTGGGAATCAGCCGGGGTGACGAGGTGATCGTCCCGGATGTAACCTGGATTGCATCTGCTGCTCCCGTGTCCTATGTCGGTGCGATGCCGGTCTTTGCCGACATCGACCCTGAAACATGGTGTATCTCTGCGGAGTCCCTTAACGCCTGCATCACCACTCGGACGAAGGCCATTATCCCAGTGGACCTGTACGGGAGTATGCCGGATATGGACGCGATCCGGGAGATCGCAGGGGAACATGATCTTGCGGTCATCGAGGATGCCGCGGAGGCTATCGGCTCCGAATACCATGGGAAACGCGCAGGCTCCTTTGGAGATACCGGAACGTTCAGCTTCCATGGATCAAAGACCCTGACGACAGCCGAAGGGGGTATGCTTGTCACCGACGATGAT
>JAJRBV010000001.1 GCA_028679275.1 Methanoregulaceae archaeon | reverse complement strand
GACGGCAATAACGGTGATCAGGGTGGAGAGGAGGGAGTAGATGACCGAGATGAGAATAAAGTAGATCGTCGTATCCCGCAGGTCTTCATCCCGTACCTTCCAGAATGCTTCGCCCGGGCTGAAGAGAAATCCCCGCAGCTTATCGGGGATTGTAAATGTCATACCAGTATACCTGTGCTTTTTCTGATCATAATCATAGCGAACCGGAAATCCTCTCCTTTATTATCCGGAAATTCCCAGTTCTTCTGCCAGCTCCTTTGTCCTCGCCAGTGCGCTCACTGCATCGATCTTTTTCTGGTCGACAGGGGAGGTCTCAAGATAATCCCGGAACCCCTGCAGTTCGCCCGAAAGAATCCTGCCCCCTGCTTCCCTGCAGATGCCCTCCCATGTCCGGTCGGGGAAATAGAGCGACATCGCAATCGTCTCAAGGAGATCGGCTGATTCCGGCCGAAGGATTCCCTCCTCTTTTGCTGCCCTGATCGTGCACCGGATGTTGATGAGCGGTTCCGAGAGTGCCAGAAATGTCTCCGGGTCGTACACCAGCGCAACCTCGTCATCGGAAGTAAGAATTCCGTCCCGGTAGAACCGGTAGATCGCACCCACCCCCTCCATTCCCAGGGTATCGAGTTCTGCAGCGCGGAGTGCCCCCATGGATGAGGCCCCTATCACGCGGACACCCCCCATGAGAGCGCTGAGGATCTCGCGATGTCCCACCGAACAGTCCTGGAAAAAGACACCATCGATCAGCGTGATGATGCGGGCTCCGTCTGTTACCGCATCCGTGATATCCCCGCGTTTTGCCGGGGGCCGGAACTCAGCGTTCAGCAGCTGACCTGCAGCCTCCACATCAAGGCTTGGACCGAGGAAGACTACGATTTCGTGCCTCATGGCACCTCCTGCCGATCCGCTCCTGGTCCATGGCAAAGACCTCGAGCCCGGGCACGATGACCCGGACAACCGGGACTCCAATCGTCTCCCGGGTCAGGTTTACCACAATCATCCTCGTCAATCCTGCCTCAAGAAGCCTCTGCCGGGCAAGGGTGATGTCATCGAGAAAATCAGTGGTGTCAAACGACGGGATTTCAGCAAACTTCCTGCTTTTTGGAGAGGAGAACCAGTACCGGTTCATCCTCTTTGTCCTCTCGTACCCCATCTTCTTCCGGATTTCGGCAACGGTGGTATCTTCCCGTGCCCCATGGATCTGGGTGAGCCTGCTCTGTGCCACCTCGGTCAGTGCCCGGAGCACGGCGATTCGTGCGCTGGTGTGGGTGCCCATGCCAATGGTGAGGAGCGCAGGATCCTTCAGCAGGGCATCATCGGAGACCGCGGCGATTGTCGGGATACCGATATCGCTTGTGATATCCTTGATCGTGACTTCCACTCCTGCAGCCATGAACTTGTCGAGGAGACTTTCAGCAAGAGGATCATCGACCTCCTGCACCTGCGGCCCGGTATCCCTTGAGGCTTCTGCGAGGGACCATGCATCCCGCTCGATGATCTCCATGAGGGCATGAAAGACTGCCTCCTCAAGGGTATTGCCTGAGGCCAGGCCGTTTGTCGATGTCCGGAAGAGCTGGGGGTATTCCGGCGGCAGGGGATGGAAGACGGCACTGGCCGGAACCAGGATATCCTCACCCGCACCAAGGTCATATCCCGTAATCCAGGGGACAGGGGCATCAGGATCCTTCCCGGCAGGGAGGATGAGGCTTGCAGGATCGAGCGCCGGAGTCTCTTCCCGAATGCGGGAATACCGTTCAACGACCAGGTCATGGCGGAGCACTTCGGCTGAGAATCGCTCGATCCCCTCCATCATTGCCGAGACCTTCGCCTCTGCAGGGGTTGCCCCCTTGCCGTTGTACACCGAGACTGCTCCCAGTCCGGCAGTCGGCCGGATGCTTGAAAAGACCGGTATCCCAATCCGGTCGAGATTTGTGATATCGGCGACACGGGTGATCCCTGCGGCAGGGAGGAGTTTTTCCACCCGGGAAAGGGTCTCTTCAGGGGAGACCGTCCGCTGGGTGTCATTGGTATAGACTTTCCGGCAGGGCGATAATTTCATCGGGTGAGCCTCAGGTCGAGGTGATACAGGAGAGATTGGCCCGTCTGCGAGATGAGTCTTTTGTTGCCGGAAGGCCTCCAGAGTTGTTTCCTCACCTCTGGTTCAGACCGCAGTGATGCTGAAGAGGTAGGGGAGCATGATCAGGGAGAGAAGGATGACAATCATGAGGGTCGAGACGAAAGTGACGACATACATCGAGTATTTTCCTATCCCCCGCTTCTCAAAGAGACGGTCGACTCCTTCTTTCAGGATGTAGCCTCCGTCAAGAGGGATCATGGGGATGGCATTGAAGATCCCGACACTGATGTTGATCCAGCCGCACCAGAAAAGGAAATGAATAATCCCAAAGAATCCTGCAAAAGGTACAACATAAAACTGCTGTGCGGCTGTGTCAAATGCCAGGATCCGGAGGGGGTTTCCAAATCCCGCCAAATCAAAGGGCACCGTCAGGAACCTGAGGAATCCTATCGGGGATATGCTCTTGCCGATCCCATCCAGCACCAGCGCCGTGTCATAATACGTGATCCCGAGAAACCCGGATGTCCGGTTCCCGAGTTCTTCAGGCCATTCCGACAATGTCAGATGGTAATCGCTGACAACCCCTCCATGGTCTACGGTGAGGATGAGCGAATCTCCCGGGCGCGTGGCATTCATGAGGGCAGAGACATCGGCCGGGGTACTGACATCGTTTCCGTTTACTGCCTGTATGATCGAAAATCCGGGGACTCCTGCCTGCTGTGCCGAGTAGTTCTGGTACACCCCGCCGATCACCGGACCTGCCACCGGGGTGACAAGGCCCATCAGAAGGATCATCACGATGAAGCAGGCCCCCCCGATCACGATATTATTGGTAATGCCGGCTCCGAACATCCGGATCTTCTTCATCCCTTTCGCCTGGTTCAGTTCCTCCTCGTCAGGTTCGACAAAGAACCCGATGGGAACAACAAAGAGGAGGGCACCCATGCTTTTTACCCGGATGCTCTCAACGCGTGAGAGGATACCGTGGCCGAACTCGTGGATGGCAATCGTGATCACGAATGCCAGCCAGACCGCGAGGGTGGATGGGATATACTCGTTCAACCCCGGGATGAGCAGGATGTTCTGGGGGGCATAAATCCCTGTGGGAGGAGGACGGACCGCGAAGGTGTAGGTGAGCGATACAAACAGGAGGATTGTCATCGCAACCGATATGACAACGACCATCACAACGCCAAAGGTGGCATACAGCCGGAGGAACGCGGAGTATCTTCTGAACCGGTCAAAAAAGCCCACCCTCATGGATTTTATTGCAATAATCGGGCCATAAAAGGCGATATGCTCCGAAAAGTACCCTTTCTGCCGGATGATCAGCACGATCACTCCGTAGAGAGCAACGACTGCCAGGAGTACCGGGAGCCAGTCCATTCTTCAACTATGGGCGGGGCCGGGTGATAAAAATGCTGACGCAGGAAAAGGAGATTCGCTCCACTGTTTCCCGGATTTGTAACAACTCCCCTGTATCCCGGTACATTCCTGTTTGCCGGGGACCGGTTGAAAAAAAATGGAAATAAGGGGCACCTGTCATGATTTCCGAAAGAATCGTTCTGGTGGAAGGTTAGGGGAGAGGTACAGAACTCCGGAGTGGAGGATTCCGCGATATCCGCAAAACTGATTACGAGTATAACTCCGGGAAGTCCGGCAGGCCTGAAGGGAGTTCCGTTCCGGGCAACCGGAGGGAATGCACCGTTCCGTAATTTTTTCGGGCAGGGGGAGGTATCAATCCAATGTCTCAGGCCCGGAAACCCCGGTAGTCATATCCATGGGTATTGCCTAGGAGGAAAATCCCGGGAGAGGATTATTCATCTTTGGAAAAAAATGAGAG
>JAJRBV010000038.1 GCA_028679275.1 Methanoregulaceae archaeon | reverse complement strand
ATGTCAATATCCTCGTGGCCGGGCTTGTCTGTGCCTGTGCGGTCATCTTTGCCGTGACATCGGTCCAGCTCCAGTATACCGTTGCATCATCGGGGGCAATCAGGATGAACCAGGACTGGAGGGAGTCGCTTGAGTGGATGAACACCGGTACCCCAGATACCGGCGTTGACTACTATACTCTCTATGACAGGGACATGTACTCTTACCCTGCGACCGCATACGGGGTCATGTCCTGGTGGGACTACGGGCATATGATCACATATATTGGCAACCGTATCCCGAACTCCAACCCGTTCCAGGCGGGTGTGGCTGGTCCGAACGGCTCAGCAGCATACTTCATGTCTCAGTCGGAAGAGGGTGCGAACCAGATTGCAGACAACCAGGGTACCCGCTTCGTCATGACCGATATTGAGATGGCGACCGGGAAGTTCTGGGCGATGGCAACCTGGTATAATTCCACTGAAAAACAGGTGCCGTATCAGCCGACGTTCTATATACCCGATTCAGATAATCCCGGTTCCTACAAACCAATCACGATTTACACGGACCAGTACTTCATGACCACCATCTCACGGCTTCACAACTTTGACGGATCCTACACCCCTGCAGGAGAGGTGTACTATGTCGAATACACCTCAACACTTGGCAGCCGGTCTGATCAGGCTGTGATCACCAATGTAGTAGTGATGGATGCAGATGAGGCAAAAGCCAGGGCAGCCCAGTATAACCAGCAGGCAGAGCCCGGTAAAGGAGCTGCGGCGGTAAGCGCCCTCTTTATCCAGCCCACGACCGATCTCCCGGCACTGGGTCATTACCGGCTTGTACACGAATCGCCCACCAACATCTTCTCTGATGCTGTACATGACGTCAAGTACGTCAAGACCTTTGAATATGTACCCGGAGCCCGGATCAGAGGCGAGGGGATCGTTGAACTGCCAATCGTCACCAATAACGGGAGGCAGTTCACCTGGAGTGCAGAAAGTGTTAACGGGGAGTTTATCCTGCCCTATTCAACCGAAGGGAATCCCTATGACGTGCGGGCAACCGGTAAGTACCGCATTGCAGGAACCGGGCGTGAATTTTCGGTCTCCGAAGATGCGGTAATGAGAGGACTTCAGATCAGTTGAGAGATGATGTACCCGTGCTCGGCTGTCTACGGAGAGGAATTTACTGCGCATGATATGGATATCTCCCGTGAGAACCGGGCACGCATCGAAAATGCCCTGGCGCACCTGCCGGACTATGTTTTCCGGCATCGCCCAGTGACCGCACTGATCAGTGACCTCGAGCGGGTCCATGATAGACGGCATATCCGGATGATTGAGGAGTTCAGCTCCTATGGCGGCCTCCATTACATCGATATGGATACCTATGTTACGGGGGATTCGTTCAAAACAGCCCTCCTTGCCGCAGGGTCATCCATACTGGCATGCTGCCGGGCACTTGACGGGGAGCATTGTTTTGCTCTCGTCCGCCCTCCCGGGCATCACGCTGAACCTGACCGGGCAATGGGATTCTGTCTCTTCAATAATGCTGCGGTTGCGGCTGCATGGGCGCTTGAGAAGGTCGACCGTGTGGCGATTATCGACTGGGACCTGCACCACGGGAATGGCACCCAGAAGATCTTTTACGGGAGTGACAGGGTTCTTTTCTGCTCTATACACCAGAGCAATGCTTTCCCGGGTACCGGGTGGATCGATGAGATCGGGGAAGGGAGGGGAAGGGGCTTTAGCCTGAATGCACCGGTTTTACCCGGTGGTACCATAGATGACTATGCCTATGTTTTCAGCGAGGTATTTGCTGAGGCGATCTCGCACTTTTCTCCCGACCTTCTCATCATCTCTGCAGGGCAGGACACTCTTCTGGACGACCCTATGGAGGGTATGCGCCTCCTTCCGCGGGACTTCGCGGTCCTTACGAGGATACTTATGGAAGCGCATGACAATCCCCTCGCACTCGTTCTGGAGGGAGGATACGGGCCTTCGCTTGGGGATTCGGTGGCTGCGGTATTTCATGCATTACATGGAGAACCTGTAAAAATGCCCTTTGGCAATCCGCGTGAGAGCACCATAACGACGGTAACTCATCTGAAAAAAGTGATGATATAAGGTCGGGAATAACCCCATCACTCCTCTGAAAACCTGATAAAAGAGTATCGGGTTCAATTCTGCGGGCTCTCAAAATCATTGCCGGCACATAATTCATTGATCAGCGATACCCCGGGGTTCTCCTGCGGGGAGGGAATGGTTCTTACCCCTGTTTTGCCCGGCTCCTGACCCGGGCCGGATTCACGCACGAAACCTCAAAACCCGGAATAATAACCCGGACGACCGGAATCACGGTCCTCGTGAGGTCACAGACGCAGACCCGTTCAGAAAAAGGTCTGAGCTCATCAAGGACAAGCCGGATGTCATCATCGATATACGGGGTGCTCCTGTCCTCGATAGCAGAGAGCGGGATCTCTTCTCCTCCGGCAAACCATTCCCTGTTGATCCGTTTCATCCGATCGTAACCTGCCCGTTCAACCAGGCTTTTCCGGTCCGGATTCTCAAGCATCCCGGAAAGGTGTGATGCCCGGCTATGGGCAACCTCGGTGAGTGCCCGGAGTGCAGCAATGGCAGGATCCGGATGTGTCCCCGATCCCATCACGAGGAGTTCCGGATCTTTTGTTACGGTATCGTCGGCAGCTGCTGCAACCGTCGGAATCCGCGTTCTCCCGGGCAGGAGCCAGAGATGGATATCGATTCCTTCAGACTCCATCCTCGCCCTGATATCCCGGGCAGGGCACGACCGGTCGATATCCAGCCGCATGCCCATCGAACGGCTCTGCCCTGCGATGCTCAGGTCATCCCGCTCCATCACCTCGAGCATTGCATGCAGTATTGCTTCCTCTCTCACATTTCCGCTTGCAAGACCGCTGGTGTCGCTCTGGAACAGGGGAAACGTCATCCCAAGGGTATCATACGGGTGAAAGACTGCGTTGCTCGGAATAAAAACTTCATCCCCGGAGAGAAGGTCCAGGGCATTACTCCAGTGTAATTTCTCACCATCCTGCAGATTCCGTGGAAGGATGAGATCGATGGGATTGACGGTCCGGTGAACAGCCAGTTCTTCGTATGCTGCATATTCCATCCGGTCCATCCTGTATTCTGCACTGTACTGTTCAATTGCCTCCATCATCACCGATACTTTCGCCTGGACGGGGTCCTTGCCTTTACCCGCATGGTAACGGACACCCTGCCTTGCGGCACGGGGACGGTACGCGGTAAAGCAGGGGACTCCGATCCTGTCTGCAGGCGTGATATCCGTAATTTCCACGATGCCTATCTGATCCATGAGAGGACTGACAGATTCAAGGGTCTCTGCCGGGGATTTCACGCGATGGGTACCATCCAGAAAATGCTTCCTGGCCCGCTGGAGCGTGTCGCTCATCATTCGTTATGGTACAGAAAATATCTTTATTGTATCTTTGTGCTTCACTGTTAGGTATGAACACCGAAGAACTGATGGTCGGGATGCAGGTCCGTTATCCCAGGACCGGGACAAGCGGCAGGGTGACCCGGGTCGAGCAGCATCACGGGGAGCTTTTTGCTGAGATCGACACTACAGGGCTCCTGTACCGGATAGATCAGCTCGTCCCTGCCGCGGGAAAGAAGGAGAAAGAAGCAAAGATCCAGGATGAGGATCTTGAGAGGATCAAAAAGGAGAGGGAATTTTTATCAGACGAGGCATTCCGGGAAGCGCTTTCCCACTCTGACCAGAGCTGCAAGGGTGGCGGTTAATCATTGATCGGGATGGTTGTCAGCTTGACTGATTCCACCCCTTTCTGGGACATGAGCCGTTCTGCCAGGGTCTTTAAATCTGCACCATCACCCCTGATGAGAATGATCTCAAGACAGCGGTCATGCGTCACATGTGAATGAAGGGTGGCCTGGATTATTCCCATGAATTCATGCTGTATATCGGTCAGGGTGGCAAGCAGCCCCCGCTGGTCGTGGTCATAGATCATCGTGATCACTCCCTGGCGCTCCCCCTTTACATCGGACATCCACTTGTAGTAGGTGATATAACTCCGTATAGCATCACGAATTCCTTCCGAACGGGAGGAATACCCGCGATAATTTATGATCTCATCGAACTTGTCG
The DNA here is from genome assembly GCA_028679275.1 of Methanoregulaceae archaeon. Classification (GTDB taxonomy): domain Archaea; phylum Halobacteriota; class Methanomicrobia; order Methanomicrobiales; family Methanospirillaceae; genus UBA9949. The sequence continues at coordinate 3,883 of JAJRBV010000038.1, read as the reverse complement.
AGCAGGTTTTTCGGAAGGGATATTCCAATCCTCGAGAGCTCTGTGTCAACCGTCATCTTGTATAACCTCGGTTAAGGATATCTGCACAGACCCCCCCTTTAACCTTTCCGGATGGCATGTGGGTAAAGTACAACTTTTTCAGAATAATATTCTCTTACCGGCATTCCCCAGTTTGGGCCCGGGATTACTTCGTTTCATACCCGAACCGGCGAGGAGGCGCATGACCGGTTTGTATAAGTAGGTTCATTCAATATTGAATAAGGAGGTTTGATCGCATTTCGCGTGATGTTACAATTCCAGGCGTGAATATCGGGGTCGTTGGTCATGTGGATCATGGGAAGACCACGCTCGTCTACGGACTAACGAAGGCGTGGACAGATCGCCACAGTGAGGAGATAAAACGCGGTATTTCCATTCGCCTGGGGTATGCTGATGCGACATTTTACCGGTGTGACCAATGCAGCGGTTCGGATGCTTTCACAACAAATCCGGACTGTCCGATCTGTGGGACAAAAGCAGTCCCCTTCCGTTCCGTCTCATTTGTCGATGCCCCCGGCCATGAAACCCTTATGGCGACCATGCTCTCCGGATCAGCCCTCATGGACGGGGCGATGCTTGTCATTGCTGCAAATGAACCCTGCCCGCAACCACAGACGAAAGAGCATCTGATGGCACTTGAGCTCGTCGGGATTAAAAAAATTGTGATCGTGCAGAACAAGATCGATGTTGTCTCCCAGAAAGATGCCCTCAGGCACTACGAGCAGATCAAAACATTTGTAAAGGGCACTGTTGCAGAGAGCGCCCCGATTATTCCGATTTCTGCCCAGAAAGCGATCAACATTGGTGCCGTAATCGAGGCGCTTGATAGTATTATCCCGGAGATGGAACGGGACCCGGATGCAAATCCCGTCATGCTGGTTGCCCGTTCGTTCGATATCAACAAGCCAGGGTCGAACTGGCGGGAAGTGAAGGGAGGCGTAATCGGGGGATCACTCATCCGAGGTATTTTCAAGGAAGGTGATGATATCGAGATCCGTCCCGGCAGGCAGGTTCAGGCAGAGAACAAGATCCGGTGGGAGCCGATAACCACAAAGATCACGACCATCAATGCTGGATCCAAAAAAGTAATCGAGGCAGGACCAGGGGGACTGCTTGGTATCGGGACAAAACTTGATCCTGCCCTTACAAAAAGTGATGCTCTTGCCGGGCAGGTGGCCGGTCATACGGGAGCGCTGCCTCCCGTATGGGATCGCCTCCGGTTCCAGGTCACCCTCATGGAGCGGGTTGTCGGAGCCATGAGCGAGCTGTCGATTGAACCACTGAAACATCATGAACCGCTGATGCTCTCGGTCGGAACGGCAGTCACCGTCGGGGTGGTCACAAGCGCCAAGAAGGACCTGGCAGAAGTAACCCTGAAGCGGCCGGTCTGTGCCGAACCGGGTTCACGGATTGCTATCAGCCGCCAGCTGGGAGCCCGATGGCGTCTTATCGGGATGGGCGTCCTGACAGAGTAAGAGTCCTGCTTGATGCAAATGCGCTGATGGCGCAACTGCAGTTCAGGCTTGACATCTTTACAGAACTGACACGGTGTATCGGATCATATGAACCAGTATTACTCGATTGCGTGCAGGATGAGTTGCGCGGGCTTGCCGCAGGTCATGGGAGGGAGGGATCTTCTGCGCGATCCGCGCTCATCCTTGCAGATCGATGCACAATTGTTGAGACAGTGTCCCTTGAAAGGTCGGTTGATGAGAAGATCCTTTATTATGCAAGCACGCATGGATGCATGGTATTCACAAATGACCGTAATCTCCGGACAGCCCTGCTTTCGCATGGGGTGCCGGTGATCTCGCTCGCAGGAAAACAGAGGCTGGAATTATACAGGAATTAGGTGGGTCATGTATTACCGGATAAAACTGGCAGACAAGGTGCGGGTCCCCCCCCACCGTCTCGGAGAGGAGCTCCGGAAGGTGATCCTCGATGTGCTGCAGGAGCAGCTTGAAGGGAGCATTGACAAGGAGATTGGCATTTTTATCGCCGTAACAAAAGTCCTTGAGGTCGGAGAAGGTGAGATCGTTCCCGGTGACGGAGCAGTCTACTATGATGTGGATTTCGAATCACTGGTTCTGCGGCTCAGCCTCCAGGAAGTGATCGAAGGGATGGTTGTTGAAACGACCAGTTTTGGTGCATTTGTGAGCCTGGGCCCGATAGACGCCATGCTCCATGTGAGCCAGATCTCGGATGAATACATCAACTATGATGAGAAAAACGCCCGGTTGATCTGCCAGGAGTCGAAACGTTATATCGCAGTGGGAGAGACTATCCGTGTAAGGGTGGTGACCCTCTCCCTTAACGAGCGTGAGCCCCGTGACAGTAAGATCGGTCTCACCATGCGGCAGTCCGGTCTTGGAACGGCCAAATGGCTTGATGAGGATCTGGCAAAGGAGAAGGAGAAAGAGAAAGAGAAGGGTGGTGAGCGTGGCGGCCGCTAGGAAAAAACTTGTTCAGATTTGCAGGGAGTGTCACCGGGTAGTGGAGGGAGAAAGCTGTGCTGTCTGTGGCAGCTCAAACCTCTCGACCGACTGGACCGGGTATCTTGTGATCATCGATCCCCGGAATTCCGAAGTGGCAAAAAAGATGAATATCACTCTCCCTGGAAGATATGCTCTGAAGGTCCGCTGAAATGCTCATGCTGCCGGAGGACCGGCGCCATTTGTTCAGGGCGCCGTTTGGAATACTGTATCCGGATATTGACAGTGTTCTTTCAGAGGTCAGGGGGAGGAGGGTATACACGGTCGGGGACGTTGTCACTCACCACCTTATCCAGAAGGGCATTGTCCCGGATATTGCGGTCATTGACGGGCATACCATGCGGGCTCCCTGCAACCGGTCACCGGCGGTCTTCAGAAAAAGAATTGCTGCCAGGAACCCTCCCGGCACTCTCACAAATGAACTGAGAAGGGCCCTTGATGCTGCGGTGGCAGATCCCGGGATGCTGATACTGGTTGAGGGCGAAGAGGATCTTGCGGTAATCCCCCTCATCCTTTCAGCCCCCGAAGGTGCCGTGATCTTGTATGGGCAGCCCGGGGAAGGGGTCGTCGTCTGCGAAGTAACCAAAATAGCAAAGGAAAAAGCAGAGATCCTGCTCTCCTGTTTCGTCGAGCATAAGGAAGGTACGCTTCCCGTTTAGAATCGCCGGCTAGCTAGAGTATAAATAATCTGACCACGAATTATAAGAGGATACCGATGGATTTCGAGGTTACCAGGGATACGAGGAACGAACTCCTGGCAAGGAGGGAGGTGGACTTCAGGCTCCGGTTTGATGGTCCCACCCCGTCAAGAATGCAGGTTATCAGCAAACTGGCAGCAGGACTGAATGTGAACGAGAAGCTGCTGGTGCTGGACACCATGAAGACAAGTTTCGGGAAAACCGAACTCTCCGGAATGGCCAGGGTGTACGATTCAGAAGAACAGAAATCAAAGACCGAAAGAGCATATCTCTCCCGCCGTGGCATACCAAAACCGAAGGAGGAAGAGGCCTGATGGCGGCGAAGAAAGCAAAAGCTCCGTCAATCCGCCGTGCCTCCTGTTACCGGACAGAGGGAGGTAAAGCGACGTTTGCAAGGAAATTCTGCCCGAGATGCGGACTCGGAGTGGTCATGGCTGATCACAAGGATCGCATGGCGTGCGGAAAGTGCGGATACACTGAGTTCAAGAAATAATCGCTGATGCCTGTTTTTGGGCGGATTCTCGGGATAGAGGGAACAGCCTGGAACCTCAGCGCTGCTGTTTTTGGAATCGATCTCATCGCTCTCCACTCAAAACCGTATCGTCCTCCTCACGGAGGGATTCACCCGAGGGAAGCGGCCCAGCATCATGCTTC
>JAJRBV010000028.1 GCA_028679275.1 Methanoregulaceae archaeon | reverse complement strand
CAGACCCATGAGGTGGAGAAGGTCAAGAAAGCCAAGACCACCGGCCTCCACTGGATCGACCGCCAGAAGGCACGGCGGGGAAGCATCGGCAACATGGGTAAGTTCTCAAAAGTCCCCGGAGGGGACAAACCCACGAAGAAGATTAATGTCAGGTACCGCTGCAAGACCTGTGGAAAGGCACACCTGCGTGCAGGGTTCCGTGCAGGCAAGTTTGAACTGACGGAGTGAGGGATATGGTACAACAGGCACGAGCGAACCGGAGCAGGTTTGTAAAGGTAAAATGCCCGGACTGCGAGAACGAGCAGGTCGTCTTTGAGAAGGCATGCACCGTGGTCAACTGCGTGGTATGCAGCAAGGTCCTTGCTGAGCCCACCGGTGGAAAAGCACAGGTAAAAGCAGAGATACTGGAAACATTCGAGTGAGAGGAGCGATGAGCGACCAGGCGTGGCCCGCGGCAGGAGAACTGGTGGTCTGCACCGTCAGGGACATCAAGGACTTTGCAGCGTTTGTATCCCTTGACGAGTACCCGGGCCGCGAGGGGCTTATCCCGATCTCTGAGATCGCAACCGGCTGGATCAAGTATATCCGTGACCACATCCGCGAGGGGCAGAAAGTGGTCTGCAAGGTGCTCCACGTCGACCGGAGCCGGGGGCATATCGATCTCTCGTTAAAGGATGTGAATGACCACCAGCGGCGCGAGAAGATCCGCGAGTGGAAGAATGAATCCAAGGCACGCAAATGGATAGGATTTGCCGCCGAGGCTTCAGGGGAAAACGCGGAATCGATCCAGGCAGCTCTTATCAAAAAATACGGGGATCTCTACTCGGTCTTCGAAGAGATCGTGACCGAAGGAACGGACCCGCTGAAAAAGACCGGGCTTTCCCCCGGGGTGATCACTGCCCTTTCGAATGTTGCGAGAGAGAACGTGAAGGTACCCCGGGTCACGGTTGCCGGGAACCTGATCCTCACCTCGACAAAACCCGACGGGATCAATATTATCCGGAGAGCTCTCAGGAGTGCCGAGCCGAAGATACCGGATGCAGAGATCGAGCTCACCTACCTCGGCGCCCCGACCTACCGGATCAAGGTGACGGCCCCTGATTACAAGAAGGCCGAAAAAGCCATCGAGAAGGCTGCTGCTGCTGCCATCGGGGTCCTGGAACGTTCCGGCGGAGAAGGTAAATTTATCAAGAAACCTAAATCCGGAAAGGCGGTATGACCGGGAGAATAAGGCGTTGCCCTGCGGACATGGGCTATACGCTGAAGGATACCTGCCCGGCCTGCGGTACGGCAACCGTAACCCCCCACCCGGCTCATTTCTCTCCTGAAGACCGGTACGGAAAATACAGGAGGATCGGGAGAGAATGGACGAGATAGAGATCCGGTTTTTTGATAAAGTCCCCGGGAGCGATCTCAATGCCCCGATTTTTATCGAGGGACTGCCCGGGATCGGCCATGTCGGCAAACTTGTCGCCGAGCACATGATCCAGGAACTCGGTGCAGAAAAGGTCGCCGAGATCCGTTCAATCTTCTTCCCACCCCAGGTGATCATCGATGAGAACGGGACGGTACGGCTGGCCAACAACGAGGTCTATTACTATGCAGGCGAGACCCACCGGTTTCTCTTCCTCGTCGGGGATTACCAGGCAACTTCAAGCGAGGGGCACTATCTCCTTGCAGACGCCTACCTTGACCTTGCAGCAGAATGCGGGGTTTCCCGGGTGTACACGCTGGGGGGATACGGAGTTGGACACCTTGTTGATGAACCGAGGGTGCTTGGTGCTGTCAACCAGCCCGATCTCCGCGGGGTGATCGAGGCTGCCGGAGGAATAGTCGGCAGGGACGAGCCCGGTGGGGGGATCATCGGTGCAGCAGGACTGCTCCTCGGGCTTGGCATATCACGCGGGATCGAGGGGATCTGCCTCATGGGGGAGACCTCCGGTTACCTTGTGGATCCGAAGAGCGCCGCAAGTCTCCTGAAAGTCCTCACCACGCTCCTTGAAATTGAGATAGATCCGACCAGGCTAGAACAGCGGGCGTATGAGATGGAGCACGTGCTCCAGAAACTGATTGACGGGGAGCGGGTGTCACAGGACGACGAGCTCCGCTATATCGTATGAGCCTTCAGCTCTTCTGTGACCTGCACATCCATTCCTGTTTTTCCATCGCATCCTCGGCACGGATGCTCCCCGACTGCCTGATCGAAGGATGCATAAAAAAAGGGATCAGGGTTCTTGGGAGCGGAGACGCGCTCCATGCAGGCTGGCGGGCGCTCTGGAATGGTGCTGATACGGATGACAGGGTTCTCGTTATCCCTACGGCAGAGGTGGAAGACCAGGACCGTGTCCACCACCTGATCATTCTCGACTCTTTTGAGCGCTTTGACCAGCTTGCAGCAGAGCTTGCTCCCTATGGCAAAAACCTGGAAGGGACCGGGAGACCCCATGTCAGGATCCCGGGGTTTGAGGTAGCGGAAAAGGTCCATGACCTCTCCGGCCTGATAGGGCCTGCGCATGCATTCACTCCCTGGACTTCACTGTATGCAGCATTCGACCGTATTTCCGACTGCTACGGGAGCGAGCGGCCGGACTTCCTTGAACTCGGTCTTTCGGCCGACAGCAGTTACGGGGCAGGAATATCCGAGCTTGCCGGCATCCCGTTTCTCTCCAACTCCGATGCACACAGCCCGGGCCCGGCGAAGGTTGGCAGGGAATTTACCGGGATCAGGGCAGAGAAGATGACAATCGGGGGAGTGATGGAGAGCATCCGGAAAGGGAGGATCACGATGAATGCAGGGTTCTTCCCGGAAGAGGGGAAGTATAACCGGACAGCATGCACCCGCTGTTACCGGCAGTATACCCCTGATTTTGCCGAAATCGTGCAATGGCGGTGCCCTGACGATGGGGGAAGGATAAAGAAAGGGGTGTACGATCGGGCTCTTGAGCTTGCCGATACCCCTCCCTCCCTGCGACCTCCCTACCTGCATA
>JAJRBV010000096.1 GCA_028679275.1 Methanoregulaceae archaeon | reverse complement strand
CGCCGCTTCCTGCCGCCAATCTCCTCTTCATCGAGATCCGACCCATCGATTTTAAACCGCCACCATGGGATGACGAACACCCCCGGATTAGGACGATGATCTCCACCACGGTCCAGACGGTAGAGTACCGGAACGGGGTATCCCGCTGGTACTATGCTGTCAACAGCACGACGCTTCTCCCCAATGTCTATGAAGTATGGGTATGGTCTAATCCAAACGATCCCTACTGGGAGGGCGTATCGACGGAGTTCAACCTAGCGGCCCGGACCTGACCTGATTCATTGCGGGAGCTGTGGCAAGATGATCAAAGGTCCATGGCCACCAGTACCAGAACTGGTTTTACCCTTCTTTGTCCGAACCCAACCGGTCAACGGTTCCGGCAAACCCGATGGCCGTGTTGAAAAGTGTTCCGGCAAGGAAAACCATCGCCGAAGTTTACCGTGATGCGGATCTCTATATGCTTGCAAAAGAGAAGTGATCCCGCAGGAAGAATGAAAAAGATCGTGATCCGGGGGGCACGACAGCATAACCTCAAGAATATCACTGTCGAACTTCCCAGGGACAAATTCATTGTCATCACCGGCCTCTCAGGCTCGGGCAAGTCGACCCTGGCCTTCGATACCATATACGCCGAAGGCCAGCGGCGGTATGTCGAATCGCTGTCAGCATATGCGCGGCAGTTTCTCGGGCTCATGAGCAAGCCGGATGTGGATGCCATTGAGGGGCTCTCGCCAGCAATTTCCATTGAGCAGAAGAGCACCAGCAAGAACCCGCGAAGTACGGTCGGGACCGTCACCGAGATCTATGATTACCTGAGGCTCCTCTTCGCCCGGATCGGGTTAGCCCACTGCCCGGTCCACAATATCCGTATCGAGGCCCAGTCGCCCGAGCGTATTGCAGACAGGATCGGAGAAGAGATGAGCGGGACTATAACCATCCTCTCCCCGGTCGTGCGGCAGAAGAAAGGGACCTACCAGCAGTTGATCAGGGATCTGAACCGGGAAGGATACATGCGGGTCCGGATCAACGGGGAGATACATCGGACTGACGAGGAAATCACTCTGGAGCGATACCGGAAACACGATATCGAGGTCGTCATCGACCGGCTGGATTCGTCAGACCGTGCCCGGCTCGTTGAGGCCTGTGAAGTGGCACTCGCCAAGTCCGGCGGCCTTTTGATTATGGTGGACGAAGCAGGAAAAGATACCCTTTTTTCCGCAACCATGGCCTGCCCGGTCTGCGGTATCACCTTTGAGGAACTGCAGCCCCGGATGTTCTCATTCAACAGTCCATTCGGGGCATGCGAGGAGTGCAACGGCCTCGGCATCAAGATGGAATTTGACCCGGACCTGATCATACCGGACACATCCCTCTCGATTGCAGACGGGGCAGTTGCCCTGTACCGTAACTTCCTTGACGGGTACAGGAGCCAGTATCTTGCTGCGGTGGCCCGCCATTTCGGGTTCTCCATCTTCACCCCCGTAAGGGAGATTACAAAAGAGCAGTACAATGCCCTGATGTTCGGATCTGATGAAAAGATCAAATTTTCCATGAGCATGAAAAACGGAGAAGCCCACTGGGCCCACACCGGTGCCTGGGAAGGCCTTGTCCCGCAGGCTGATCGTCTCTACCACCAGACCCAGTCCGAGTACCGGAAACGGGAACTCGAACGCTTCATGCGGATCTCTCCCTGCCCGAAATGCCATGGAAAAAGGCTCAAGGAGAAGGTCCTTGCCGTCAGGGTGCACGGGCGATCCATCATTGATATCACCGATATGCCTGTCGGCAGCTGCATCCTGTTCTTCAGGAACCTAAGTCTGACCGAAAAAGAGGCCGGCATCGCAAAGCAGATTTTAAAGGAGATCAATGCCCGGCTGGATTTCCTTGAGAAAGTCGGCCTTGGATACCTCACCCTTTCCCGCAACGCGGGCACCCTTTCAGGGGGCGAGGCACAGCGGATCCGGCTGGCGACCCAGATCGGCTCAAACCTGATGGGGGTCCTGTACGTGCTCGATGAACCATCGATAGGCCTCCACCAGAAGGATAACCAGAAACTGATCGATACGCTCCGGAGGCTCAGGGATCTCGGGAACACGCTTGTCGTGGTAGAGCATGACGAGGATACCATAAGGAGTGCGGATTATGTCGTGGATATGGGGCCGGGGGCCGGGACGCATGGCGGGTACGTGATTGCCGAAGGAACCCCTGCCCAGATTGAAAAGAGCAGGGAGTCTCTCACCGGCCGGTACCTGGCGGGAAAACTGAAGATAGAGACACCGGAGAACCGAAGAAAGAACTCCCGGTACCTGAAAATTTCCGGCTGCCAGGAGAATAACCTGAAGAATATCGATGTCCGGATTCCGCTCGGGGTATTCACGGTCATAACCGGGGTCTCGGGGAGCGGCAAATCCACGCTCGTCTACGACACCCTCTACCAGGCACTCCAGAAAAAACTGCATAATTCCCGGGTCACTCCTGGGAAGTACAGGAAGATCGAGTTTGATTCGGAAGTCGACAGGGTAATCGTGATCGACCAGAGCCCGATAGGAAAAACCCCGCGGAGTAACCCTGCAACCTACACCAAGGTCTTTGATGAGATCAGGCAGGCATTTGCCGGGACGAAGGAGGCGAAGGTCAGGGGCTACAAGCCCGGGCGCTTCTCGTTCAACCTCAAGGGAGGCCGCTGCGAAGCCTGCGAAGGGGACGGCCTCATCAAGATCGAAATGAACTTCCTTCCTGATGTGTATGTCGAGTGCGAGGAATGCAGGGGGAAGCGGTACAACCGTGAGACGCTCGAAGTGAAATACAAGGGCAGGTCCATTGCCGAGGTCCTTGACATGACCGTCGAGGAGGCTCTCACCCTCTTTGCCAAC
>JAJRBV010000190.1 GCA_028679275.1 Methanoregulaceae archaeon | reverse complement strand
CATCAGCCTCTCTGCGGTAAGGGTCATTTCCGCGGTATTTAAAGGTATCAATACGCGGGTCCAATGCAAGGAGACGGGATCGTATCCCGGGATCCGCAAGAGATTCCTCCAAAGGAAGCCCGGGAGCCTTTCTCTCCCAGAACATTGAAATATTTGATAATGAAACAGTGTCACTTCCCTATGTGGTGCAACGACGACAGGGAACAGGAGAGATAGCCCTGAAGGAGGAGGCCGGGATGGTTCCGGAGTTGCCTTTGAGATCTGCAGGTGCCCGAATTGCGGGTATGAGCGTGCACGCTCTCCAACAGTACCGTGTTATGCCATGAGATGTCCCCGGTGTGATTCCCCTATGACAGACCTGTAGCGTAAAAGGGACCGCGAGATACAAGCCCATAAGAGAAAAGTGAGGCCAGGGCCGAGACTCGAACCCGGGTCGGGGGATCCACAGTCCCCTAGGATGACCAACTACCCCACCCTGGCAGGATATACCCGGATACATTGGTTTTTACGCTATAAATATATCTCCATACTGACGGAAGGATTCCTGCCTGATACCAGAGAGGGAATTATGTGATCCTGTGTGCTAATATTATGCGAGAAGGGAACACCAGTCCCTCGCAGATAAGATTATCCCGTCTGAATAACGATATCAGATCCTACCTGTCCCGGCATTTCAGGCTATCCAGAGATCAGAGAGGGTGATCCTCCAATGACCCAGAAATCACGTATCCGGACACCGATCGTCGCCGTCCTCGGCCATGTGGACCATGGCAAGACTTCCCTTCTGGACCGGATCCGGGGCTCTTCGGTGGTCAGCACCGAAGACGGGGCAATCACCCAGCATATCGGTGCGACCATCGTCCCAATCGATGGGATCCGGAAGATGAGCGGATCGATGGAGAAGCTGGCATTAAACGTCCCCGGATTGCTTTTCATTGATACCCCGGGACATCATGCATTCACCACGCTCCGGGCACGGGGCGGGGCCCTGGCGGACATGGCTATCCTCGTTATAGATATCAGCCAGGGATTCCAGCCGCAGACGCTCGAAGCACTCCAGATCCTCCGGTCTTGCCGGACGCCATTTGTCGTTGCTGCAACAAAGATCGACAGGATACACGGTTGGAGAGCGAACAAGGATCAGCCTTTCCTCGTATCCTTTTCCCGCCAGAACGACCGTGTCAAGGAGATGATTGAGACCAAGATGTACGAGATGGTTGCCCGTCTCTCTGACCTTGGTTTCTCCTGCGAGCGGTTTGACAGGGTATCAGATTTCCAGCGAAACATTGCGATTGTGCCGGTCAGCGCCCATACAGGAGAGGGAATAGCCGAACTTCTTATGGTAATGATAGGGCTTGCCCAAAGGTATATGGAACAGGAGCTTGCTCTCTCTGTCGAAGGACCTGGCAGGGGGACAGTCCTCGAAGTGAAAGAAGAACGGGGGCTCGGGACAACCCTTGACGTCATTCTCTACGACGGTACTCTTTCGGTCGGGGAGGAGATTGCATTTGCACGGCAGGACGGGGTTGCTCAGACGAAAATACGCGCACTTCTAAAACCCCGTCCAATGAAGGAAATCCTTGTTGAGGACCGGTTTGAACGGGTGAAGACAGTCGTTGCAGCGACCGGTATCAAGATAAGCGCCCCGGGCCTTGATGGTACGATTGCCGGATCACCCCTCCAGGTTATCCGGGGGGATCCCGAGCTGGTAAAGGAACGGATTAGAAAGGAAATGGAAGAGATCAAGGTTAAAATCTCCCCTGAAGGTCTGGTAATAAAAGCCGATACCATCGGGGCACTTGAAGCGATCTGCAATGAGCTTGAAACCCGGGAGATCGGGGTGATGCGAGCCGAGGTGGGACCTGTGAGCAGGCATGACCTGATTGAAGTGGAGACGATCAAGACGCCTTACTACCGCGTTCTTCTCGCATTCAATACCCCTGTCCTTCCCGACGCTTCTGACATGATCAAGGACCCCGGATTTTCTCACGTGAAGGTCTTTGAAGGCAAAGTAATCTATAAGATAGTCGAAGAGTATGTCAGCTGGAAGGATGAGCAGAAAAGGAAAGCAGAGCAACAGAAATTCGAGCAGATCATCACTCCTGCAAAGATACGAATTCTCCCTCACTGCATCTTCAGGCAGAGCAACCCTGCCGTCGTAGGAGTCCGGGTTCTCGGGGGCACCCTCAGGAGCGATGTGAACCTGATCCATCTGGACGGAAGGAAGGTCGGGCATCTCAAGTCAATCCAGCTCAACCAGGAGAATCTCAGGGAGGCACAGGCTGGCGCGGAAGTTGCTATCTCTATCGAGGGAGCAACTGCAGGGAGACAGTTTGTCGTTGAAGATGACCTGTATGTGGACATTCCTGAACGACATGTGAAAGTGCTTGAACGCGAGATGCTCTCCCATCTCCCAATCAGCACGAGGGAGATCCTTCTGGAGTTTGCCAGCATGAAGCGTCGGTCTGATCCATTCTGGGGTAAATAGTATTTAATAGATCGGAAACCCAAAATAATGGGTACTTCCCGGGGAATACCTGCAGGAATGGCTTTCCAGCACTTTGACGGATGGAAGGTCAGGCGGTCCTGCGGATCTCCCATGTTCCGGGATAATACGTTCGAGGAGTCTTGGCCATATGGTGGAATTTAAGGTTGTGTTGTCTGACCAGAAGACTGGACGCGCCTATAATGTCAGTGTGAGCGGTGGAGTTGCAGGGGCACTCATCGGCAAGCGAATCGGGGATGATATCGATGCAGGGCCTTTCGGCCTCCCCGGGTACAGGATGGAGATAACAGGCGGATCTGACCGGAATGGTACCCCTTCGAAGCGGAACCTGCCGGTATCAGGGAGGCGCAAACTCCTGCTTTCCGGTGGAATCGGTTTCAAGCCGGTAATGGAAGGTCAGCGGAGAAGAAAATCGATCCGCGGTAATGAGATAACCGCTGACTTTGTCCAGATCAATGCAAAGGTCACCGGGTATGGCGATAAACCCCTCGAAGAATACTTTGCAAAAGCAGCTCCTGAAGAGAAGAAGGCATAATCAAATTTATTTTTTCAGAACATTTTCCCGTAAAGCGGGGAGCAGGTCCGAGCACTCCACTCCGTGGCGTTTTGCCAGGATAACAACCGCCCCTTCAGGCCTGATATGGCCGTCAAATTCCTGGCTGATAATTGCGTTCATTTCTGCCACAACCAGGGTGAGCGGCATGTTTTTCTCAGCAGCGATCCTCTGCATCAGCTCTTCCTGGGGATCCGATTTCCTGAATACGGATGCGAGAGGTTTGAAGCCGAGGGGGATCTCGATGGACTGGACATCAAAGAGCGGCCGGATCATATCCCCGTCGTATGCAATAAGCCCTTCTTCAGTTGCCCTTGCAAGAAGAAGGTTGGCCTGCTCGATATTCATCCATCCCCGCTCGAATGCGAGATAGTATACAATTTCATTCTTTTTCAGCTGCTCTTTCCGGGTATGCCGGAACGGGGCAGCAATGGTAACGGGGAGACTCAAAAAACCCCCCCTGGTCCTGCCATCCCATGACCTGTTTTCCCAGCGCTCGAGATTTCCACAGGAATAATCATACCATCCCGGTTCGTATCAATCAATCGGTCCCTTGACTGCATGATCCCTTACCATCACAAAAACTCTAATAATCTGCATGATAATTCTGGAGTATGAAAAAGGCGCAGGATTACGCTGAAAAAACCAAGGCCCATATCGACCAGATTGCCAGCGAGATCGAAAAACTACAGGCAAGAACCGATAAGATCATGGAAGAGCTGCGGGCCGAATATGACCGGAAATTACGGGAGGTCTCTGCCGAATATGACAGGCAGCTTGAGGATCTTCGCGGGGGTGAGCAGGATATGGGCAGGAAGATTGAGAAGATAAGGATTGCAGGGGGAGGAGCTTTTGAGGAGATGAAAGCAGGGGCAGATCTTGCCATTGCTGATATGAAAAATGCGGTTGTGCGTGCCAAGGAGAAATTCAGGGATATCTGATCCGGTCCTCCGGGCAGGGGAACTAGGCCCGTGTGCCCCTATCAGTACTGCTATTTTCAAACAGATGACAAAACTCATTTTGACATAAGTCGTACCGATTCTATCCTCCCCGTTGTACCGAATGCTATTGATACGGTTTTGGTGTCAGTTCACACGGTAACGGATACTAAAAGCAGGGGCTGCTCTGGATCAGCATCTTTTAAGAAAAATGATATTGTTATTCGATGAGGACTGCGTTGATTACGCCGTCCTGGCCAGGCCTGCTGATGATGCGGGCACGCCCCATCTCCGTTCTTATTACTGCGCCCCTGGTGAGGAGATTACGCCTCACATAGTTGGGATTTGCCCCGTTCTCCTCAACAGTTTCTATCAGGACTTTCCTGATCTCGCCACTGGACCTGTTCGCGACATTGGCATACTTTGCCCTCATCGCACGGACCTTGGGGGTACCTCCAAATGTCCGGACAATTTTTCGCCTGTCTTCACCGATATGTGTGTCTGTCGGCGCAGATCCTATCTCGTTTCTCTTCTTTCCGCGTGAAGGCCGGTATCTTCCACCCGTTACCCTGCGGACTGATCTCCCTTGCCACTGCATAATCTCACCCTCTTAACAATTCTGCATCATCAACTGCCCGGATATCACCAGGACAAGTGCTATACATATAACCCTGCATGTTATTTAATTACTCTGCTTGGTTCAACCGAGGAGGGCTGCGACCACCCCTCCAAGACCTTCTCCGGTTTTGAGATTGGTCCGGAATACCTTCATTCCGGGATTATAGCGGTGCATGTCCGCTTCCATCCGTGCAAGGTCGGCCCCGACAAGTGGTGCAAGGTCCACTTTGTTGATAATCCCGATATTACATCCCCTGAACATCATGGGGTGCTTGTTCACTACATCATCACCTTCGGTAGTGCTGACAATAACCACCCTGGTTTCAGCTCCAAGGAGAAAATCGGTGGGACAGACCATGTTCCCGACATTCTCAATAAACAGGATATCGATCTGGTCAAGGGGGAGGTGTTCTGATGCGTGTTCGACCAGATGTGCATCGAGGTGGCATTCCTTGCCGGTGTTGGCATTCTCGACCGGGATACCGAGGGCTTTTATCCTTTTGTAATCATCGTCTCCGAACACATCACCTGCGATTGCTCCGCTTCTCAGTCCCCGTGCAGAGAGAGCCGGCACGATCCGCTCAATCAGGGCAGTTTTTCCTGAACCTATTGCCCCGAGAAGATCGATGGCACGAATTCCGTGTGCCCGGAAACGGGCTGCATTTTCTTCTGCAATCCGGTTATTGACGTCGAATATGTCTTTTTCAAGTCTGACGTCGATATGATGCATGGATAGAATATGGCTCCTGCAGTGTTTATAGGTTCCATAAGCACATCTTAGGGTAATGAAGGATGAGATGAAAGGGGAGCGGATTCTATATCCCTGTTATTTCAACGTCGCGCTCATGAGGGGCCAGGGGAGGCGGGTCCCGCGATCGCGTGCGGTGAAGGACCCGTCCCTTGCCGATATTGAGCGTGCGGTAAAGCGGTGCGGGGTCCGCTACCGGACAGAACCGAAAAGCCACCCCGCGTTCTGGTGGAAACGGGAGGGCCGGATTGTGGTCGCATGGGATCAGGGCAAGGAGCAGCTGTTGAAAAAAGTGGCAGGTTTTCTTGAGGTAAAGCGATGAGCGGGTTATACGATCTGCATACCCACACCACCCTCACTGACGGGGAGATGATCCCCATCGAACTGGTACGACGGATGGCAGTCCTTGGATATACGACCGTTGCCATCACAGACCATGCCGACAGCACGAACCTGCAGCACCTCATCGAATCCGTCACCCGGCTTAAACCATCTGCAGAACTCTATGGGGTGCGATTGATCTGCGGAGTCGAACTCACCCATATTCCCCCGTCACTCATCCCGGTCAGTGCAAGGGAGGCAAAGACCCTGGGGGCAGATATTGTAATTGTGCATGGCGAGTCGCCGGTTGAACCGGTTGCGACAGGGACCAACCATGCCGCCTGCACCTGCAGGGATGTGGATGTGCTTGCCCACCCGGGGTTCATCACCGATGGGGATGCCCATGAGGCATGTGATCATGGAGTTGCCCTCGAGATTACCTCCAGATGCGGGCATAACCGGACAAACGGGCATGTCTGTTCCGTTGCCAGGGAGGCCGGCTGCATCATGGTTGTGAATTCGGACGCGCATGCTCCTCATGATCTCCTTGATAAGCGCGCGAAATTTGATGTAGCAAGGGGGGCCGGCCTTAAAAATGATGAGTGCGCCCGCATCATGGCTTTAAATATCGATTCCCTCATTTTACGATGATATTTATATTTATACCTTTACAATAATTTAATATACTACAATAGTCGATATATATAGATTACTAAACCATTTCGACTGCCTTTTATCCGGGGCAGGCGCACGGGGTTTTAATTTGAAAGCGATTGGGACCGCGATGCATACGGTAGGGACGCGCATCCTTGTTATGCGATGTGATCCGGCACAGCTGCCCAGGTTGTATGGAAATGTTATCAACAAAAGATTGAAACCCGTCGGAAAAGTGGT
>JAJRBV010000159.1 GCA_028679275.1 Methanoregulaceae archaeon | reverse complement strand
ACTGCAATGGCAGTTGAGATGCTCATCGCCGCTATGGTCACCCCGAGAATGCCGGGAGAAAGATCCGAGAACTCCGGGTAGAGAACGGTCAGTGCGCCGGTCGTTCCTAGGATCACGATTGTTGATATCCAGAGCCAGAAGTATTCCCGGGTGACACGGAAGAGTCGCTCTCCTGTTACCCGAATCGATTCATCGGGCAGGCGTTCCCTGCCCGTACCGGATTGCATGAACATGCTGGCAAGGGCCGGGACAACACCGATGAGAGTGAACGTGGCAATTCCTGACGATCCCATCCCGGTCACTTCAACGAGCCACCCGCTTCCGATCAGTCCGGCAACAAGCCCGATATTCAGCAGGGCCATGAAATACCCGCTTGAGGTTTCGTGATCCGGACGGGAATTGATCAGGGAGAGAGCAGCCGGTACGAACAGTCCTGCACCAATCCCTTCGATGAAGCGGAAGATCACGATCAACAGGGTTGAAGGGGTAGAGAACAACAGCACGCCTGAAATGACCGTAAGCACGAGACCTGCCCGGACAAGTGGCAGTTCACCTGCACGGTCTGAGAGTAACCCTGCCGGGAGCACGAAAAGGAATGCGCCAAGGAAATACGCCGAATAGATCGCACCCTGGATGATCGTGCTGTCCCCGAAGGATGCCAGTTCGGGAACGATGGCATTTGAAAGTGCCATGACGATGAAAACGCCGAAAAAGAGGGGAAAGCGGCTTCTCATATCATGCGGTAAGTCTCAAGATTCATCGGGGAATGGGTTTCGATATGGTACCGCTTGTACAGCGAGCTTGCAAGATCGATCGTATTATTCTCATCCCCATGGATCGTGAATATCTTCTCCGGTTTGGGCTGGACATGCCCGATATAGTTGATCAACTGCCTGCGGTCGGAGTGGCCGGAGAAGCCGTCAATAGTAACAATCTCGAGGTTGATAACGATGGTCCCCCGCCTGCCGATGGGAATCTCCCGCCAGCCTTTCTGGATTCGCCTCCCCATCGTACCATCTGCCTGGTACCCGACAAAGACAAGTGCATTTCTCTCGTCAGACGCGAGCCCGCTCAGGTACTCCATCACCGGCCCGCCGTTCAGCATACCGCTTGTCGTGATGATTACGCAGGGATCTCCATTCATGACCTTTTCACGAAGATCGGAGGAATCGACGGCGACGAAGCATTCCGCAAGGAACGGGTTTAATCCCTCTTTGAAGATCTGGTTCCGGAGCTCGCTGTTCAGGTACTCGGGATACGTGGTGTGTATCGCAGTGGCCTCCCTGATCATCCCGTCGAGGTAGATCTTGACAGCCGGGATCTTCTCTTTGCGAATACCCTCTTCAAGCGCGAGCATCACTTCCTGGGACCGCCCAACGGCAAAGGCAGGGATGATCACCTTTCCTCCCCGGGAAGTGACGCTGCTGATCGTCTCATAGAGCTTCTCCTCAGCCTCGGCTCGTGCCGGCTGTATATCCCCGCTGCCCCCGTAGGTGCTCTCCATGAAAATGGCTTCGAGGCGGGGGAACTGGTTGGTTGCAGGGTTAAAGAGCCTGCTTTTGCTGTAATTGAAGTCTCCGGTAAACGCAATATTGTAAAGCCCGTCACCGATGTGGAAGTGTGCTATTGCAGACCCGAGAATATGGCCTGCATTATGAAACGTGAGCTTGATGTCAGGAGCGATATCAGTGACGCTTCCGTAGTTGAGGGTAATGGAATGCCTGATATAGCTTTTTACCTCGTTTGAGCTGTAGGGGATCTTCCTGTCCTCTTTTGAGACAACATCGAGGTAATCGAGCTGGAGCATTGCCGAAAGGTCGCGGGTGGGTGGTGTGCTGTACACGGGGCCATCGTACCCGTACTTATAGAGGAGTGGTACCAGCGCACAGTGATCAAGATGGGCGTGGGTGAGAACCACCGCATCGAGTTGTGCGAGAGGATGTATCTCGGGCACGTAGAGATACGGAGCGTTATTGCTGCTGTTGTCCGGCTTCTCACCGCAGTCGATCAGCACTTTGCTCTCAGGAGTCGAGAGCAGGAACGCTGCCCTGCCAACCTCCCTGCAGCAACCGAGCATGGTCACCCTCACCCACGGGTCCTTGCTTGTGACATCGCGGTGGATCCGCCTCCCGATAGTCCGGAGGAACTGTTTTCGTTCCTCATTGACGGATCGCAGGTACTGCCTGACCTGTTTTACGGTCGAACTCTCGATGGGGGGAGTCCTTACCACCTTCGGGGTCCAGCCGATGTGTTTGGTGATCTCGCGGAGGGTTGCCCCGTTTTTTCCAATTACGACCCCTGGTTTTTCGGCCTCGATAAGGACCTCGCCGGTATCAGCATCAAAGAAGATATCGGTTATTCCGGCATTCTCTGCAACAACTGCCCTGATATCCTGTATTGCCCTTTCGGGATCCTCGAGCACGTTCGGCCTGACCACGATACGCTTTCTCAAGTCACGTGCGAGGATCCTGATCAGGTCAGCCTCATCGGCAAAACGCTTCGGATCATCAGTGTAGATCACCAGTTCCGGGCCCTCAAACTCCACTTCAGAAACGGTGATACCCGGAGGTACTTTTTCATTGATCTTGTTCTTCAGTTCCTTCAGCCGATCTTCGATAAGCATCAAATCAGTCCTAAAAAAAGGTATTATGCAGTTGCTGCCGCGTTGGTTTTCGGTAGCTGCTCTTCGGGGACTTCGAAGTACTCGTCTTTCGTAATAATAACGACGTGTACCCCTTCACCCGATCCTGCATCCCTTTTCATCGCAGAACGTACTGCCCTCACCGCGAGTGAGATGGCATCTTTTCTCTTCATCCCTTTCGTGAAACGGTCTTCAAGAACCCCGTATGCCATGGGGGAACCTGAACCGGTTGCGACAATCTCCTCTTCCCTTGTAGCGCCACCCATGGCATCGACAGAGAAAAGGCTCGGCCCGGACTCATCGAAACCCCCGACAAGGAGCTGGACATAGTATGGATAATACCGGTTGTTGTTCAGGATGTTCGAGAGAAGGGTCGATGCTGCGGCAACCGACATCGCCCTCCCCCTCCTGATATTGTAGAGGCTGCATTCCACAGTCATGACGCGTGCGATCTGCTGGGCATCTCCAACGCCGCCCGCGATGGTCATCCCGATCCTGTCAGCGATCTGGTACACTTTTTTGGCCTTTTTACTTGCGATCATATACCCCATTGTTGCCCTCTTCTCGGTGGCAAGCACGACACCGTCTTCAAAGACAAGTCCGACGGTGGTCGTTCCCTTCAGGGGTTCCTGATATTGTTCACTCATATATTCACCCCAAAACATGGAAAACGCTGGAAAAACCTCTCAAAAGCGCCTCAACAGTAAAATGTCATCAGGAAATTTAAAGGTTTTTATTATTCCGGTGCACGACACATTGCCCGGATGAGATCGCGGTCAAAGAGCATTGCTACCAGTTTTTTATCCCCGTTCACCACGGGGAGCTGGTCAACACGGCCTCTCTTCATCTTGAGGGCACATTCACTCACTTCCGCGTTCAGGGGAACTGAGATGACATTGCTGACCATTGCGGTTTTCACTGCCTTGTCAGGGAGCTGGATTTTGGAGATCCCATAGCTTATGGTGTGCATGTCCCT
>JAJRBV010000100.1 GCA_028679275.1 Methanoregulaceae archaeon | reverse complement strand
GTCCCGCGATAGATCTCCATCACATATCCAAGTATCAGGGGGAAGATGATCGAAGAGACGATGAGAAGAACCCACCGGGTCCATTTCCCCCATACTGCTTCTCTGGCATACTCAACCGAATCGCCAAGCATTTTTCCATATTCCATCGATTTTCACCTTTTTTACAAGGTATCGAACCTTATATTTAAATACCTACCACTTTGCAGGAATTATTTATCCGATGCCATGTTCCCGGAATGGTCAGGCATACCGACAACCGCGCATTCCATGCACAACACAGGGAACTGCCTCGGTTTCCATTCCTGAAACGAAGTGGATCTCAATGCCTGAAATACCGGATCCCTGTAAAGACCATGGCCATGTTCAGGTTATTTGCTGCCGCGATCACTTCGGCATCGCGAATAGAGCCACCCGGCTGAACGAGCGCGGTGGCGCCAGCTGCAGCAGCAATCTCGAGGGTGTCAGGGAAGGGGAGAAATGCATCGGAAGCAACAACCGATCCCTCCAGGGAAACGAGAGATTTGTCGATCGCGATCTTTGCAGAGTCCACCCGGCTCATCTGCCCTGCCCCTATCCCCAGTATCCTTTTCTGGCTTGCAAAGACAATCGCATTGCTTCTCGTGTGCTTACAGACCTTCCAGCCGAGTTGTAATGCCCGGAGCTCGGCAGGGGTTGCATCCCGGTCAGTGACGACCTGCCAGTGCTCCCGGTATGGCGGGGTCTCCTGCATCAGGATCCCACCATCGATTGTGCGGAGCCCGGGGCCTCCTGCAGGCCGGGGCAGGATCACCACCCGCATATTCTCTTTCTTATGCATGGCGGTAAGTGCGTCCGGAGTGAAAGATGGCGCAGCAGCCACTTCAACGAAGGTCGAACAGATCTCTTCGGCAAGTGGCAGACCTGTTTCACCGTTCAGGGCAACAACCCCTCCGTATGCTGATACAGGGTCCACGTCCCGGGCGCCAAGATAGGCCTCGGTTAGTGTATCTCCGAGAGAGACCCCGCACGGGTTGTTGTGCTTGACGATGACTGCCGCTGGTTCCTCAAACTCCCGGACAAGACCCGCTGCCGCGTTCAGATCAAGGTAGTTATTGTATGACATCTGCTTTCCCTGGAGCGGTATGGCAGCGGCTATTCCTGTCTCGCCGTATACTGAACCCTTCTGGTGAGGATTCTCACCATAGCGGAGCATTCTCCCGTTCCTGAACTGGAGCGTGAAAATCTGGGGGAACTCCTGTCCTGCAGACTGGAAGTAATTGCTGATAGCGGCATCGTAGGCTGCAGTCAGGGCAAAGGCCTTTTTTGCGAGCATAAACCGCTGGTCCGGAGAAAAGCCCCCTTTTGTGAGGGCTTCAATGACAAGCGGATAATCGGCCGGATCCGTGATTACGGCAACATCCCGGTAATTCTTCGCTGCTGCACGGATCATCGCAGGACCGCCCACATCGATATACTCGACAAGCTTATCGAGTTCCGGCACCGTGAGTGCCATCTCCTCAAACGGGTAGAGGTTCGTGACAAGAAGGTCAATAGGGGAAATGCCGTGCTCTGCCATGGTTGCATCATCGACCCCCCTCCTCCCAAGCAGCCCCCCATGTACCTTCGGGTGGAGGGTCTTGACCCGCCCGTTCATCATCTCGGTTGATCCCGTGTATACCGATACTTCGGTAAAACCTATCCCGGCTTCTTTCAGGATTGATCCGGTTCCTCCCGAGGAGAGGATCTTCACCCCGGATGTATCGAGCGCTTTTGCAAGGTCAGTGATCCCGCGCTTGTCCCACACAGAAAGGAGTGCCCACTTCATGGTCAGGGTATTATGAAATGATCTCATATGAGTGTGATGGAGCGGATGATCGGGAGGAGGAGCCTCCCGCTATACACTGCAGGCGAACCGGTTCAGACGTTGCATTAATGAAAATAAATTTATAGAACTACAATGCAATAGTTATCCTGATCGTCCTATGGTTCGTGAAACAGAGGAGGAATTTAACGGGCTGGATCAGGAAAAAAAAGGATTTTCAGCCCCTGATTCAACACCCCCCTCCCCTGAGGATCTGCAGCGTGACTACCATGAGCTGAATGAACGGTTCCTCCGGCTTGCGGCTGACTTCGAGAATTTCAGGAAGAGAACAGTCCGGGAGACGGAAGCACAGGTCAGATTTGCAGTCGAGGAATTCGCGGTTGAACTCCTTGAGGTGGCCGATAATTTCGAACGGGCATTGAAATCAGAGGACACAAAAGCCCGGGAAGGTCTGGAACAGATCCAGAAACTCTTCAGAACGGTTCTTGAACGGCACGGGATACAACCCATTGATTCAGTCGGAACGA
This sequence comes from Methanoregulaceae archaeon, assembly GCA_028679275.1. Classification (GTDB taxonomy): domain Archaea; phylum Halobacteriota; class Methanomicrobia; order Methanomicrobiales; family Methanospirillaceae; genus UBA9949. Next base: position 9,075 of record JAJRBV010000100.1, on the reverse strand, counting down.
GATTTGATCCCGCACGCCATGAGGCCGTGGTTTCTCTCCCGTCAGAGTGCGAGGAAGGGATAGTTCTTGAGGAGTTCACCTGCGGCTACCGCATACATGACCGGGTGATACGCTGCGCAAAAGTTGCAGTATCGAAAGGAAAGGAAGGTGTCTGATATGGCAAAGGAAAAGGTTCTGGGTATTGATCTTGGGACAACATTCTCCTGCATGGCGATCATGGAGGCAGGAACCCCTGTTGTGATTCCGAACGCAGAAGGCGGGCGTACACTCCCCTCTGTTGTCGCTTTTACAAAGGATGGCGAACGACTGGTAGGAAGCCTGGCCCGGAGGCAGGCGATCACAAACCCCACGAGGACTATCCAGTCCATCAAGAGGAAGATGGGATCCACCGAGAAGATCAAAATCGATGACAAATCCTACACTCCGCAGGAAATCTCGGCGATGATCCTTCAGAAGCTGAAAGTCGATGCCGAGGCCTATCTGGGGGAGAAGATCACAAAGGCAGTCATCACGGTCCCTGCGTATTTTAATGATGCCCAGCGACAGGCCACAAAGGATGCAGGTAAGATCGCGGGACTTGATGTGCTCCGCATCATAAACGAGCCGACTGCAAGTGCCCTTGCATACGGGATTGACAAGGAGAAGGATGCGACCGTACTTGTGTATGACCTTGGCGGCGGGACGTTTGATGTATCGATCCTGACACTGGGTGACGGTGTTTTTGAAGTTAAAGCGACGGCAGGGAATAATTTCCTCGGTGGGGATGACTTTGACAAGAGGATAATGGACTTCCTCGTCGATGAGTTCAAAAAGAAGGAAGGGGTTGATCTCCGGACAGACCCGATCGCCATGCAGAGGTTGCGGGATGCCTCGGAGAATGCCAAGATTGAGCTATCCCAGAAACTGAAAACAAATATCAATCTCCCCTATATCACCACAGGTTCGACCGGCCCGAAATTCCTTGATTTTGATCTCTCGAGGGCGAAACTTGAAAACCTTATCGGCGACCTTGTAGAATCAACGGTCCAGCCTGTCCGGCAGGCCCTCGCCGATGCAAAGATGAAGCCCGAAGACATCCATCATGTCCTGCTCGTAGGGGGATCGACCCGAGTCCCCCTCGTGCAGGAAACCATCAAAAAGATCCTGCACAAGGAACCTGACAAGGGGATCAACCCTGATGAATGCGTGGCTCTCGGGGCTGCCATCCAGGGAGCAGTACTCACCGGAGAGACCAAGGATATCGTCCTCCTTGATGTCACACCCCTGACCCTCGGGATCGAGACTCTCGGGGGCATTGCAACCAAACTTATAGAGAGGAATACCACGATTCCGACCCGGAAAAGCCAGATATTCTCAACGGCTGCTGACGGGCAGACCAGCGTGGAGATCCATGTCATGCAGGGCGAACGTGCCCTTGCCAAGGATAATTTCACACTGGGCCGTTTCCAGCTCTCCGGGATCCCCCCCGCACCCAGGGGTATCCCCCAGATAGAGGTCACCTTCGACATCGATGCCAATGGTATCATCCATGTATCGGCAAAAGACCTTGGGAGCGGAAACGTTCAGGCCATCACCATCAAGGGTGACCGGAAACTCTCGGAAGACGAGATCAAACGGATGGTCAATGAGTCAAAGGCGTTCGAAGAAGAGGACAGGAAGAAGAGGGAGGAGATCGAGCTCCGCAACCTGGCAGACAGTGCTGTGTTCAATGCAGAGAAGATGATCAAGGACAGCGGCGAATCGATGGAGCCTGCCGACCGTGACAGGATACAGGCAGGAATTGAATCGGTCCGGTCCTCACTTCAGGCCGATAACACGGATGAGATTAAAAAACAGATGGAAGTGCTCACCGAGGCAGTGTATGCCGTAACCACAAAGATTTACCAGAAGGTTCAGGCAGAGCGGCAGGCAGCAGAGGCAACTGGCGGGGAAAAGGGGAGTCAGAAGAAAGACGATACCGTGGTCGATGCCGATTACACCATGAAAGACGAGTGAGCCCATGGCCGCGGGGGATTATTACGAGATCCTGGGCATCCCGAGAACCGCTGATGAGAAGGAGATAAAAAAAGCCTACCGTACCCTTGCCCGGAAGTATCACCCCGATGTCTGCAAGGAGGCAGGGGCGGAAGAGCGGTTCAAGAATATCAATGAGGCATACAGCGTCCTTTCGGACGCCCAGAAGCGTGCGCAGTATGACCATCTCGGGCATGATAGTTACACCAGTGCTTCGAAGGGCTCATATTCCGGCGGAGGGGGGTACGGGGGATTCTCCGCAGATTTTTCCGGATTTGGCGATATTTTTGACTTCTTCGGGGGTGGATTCGGCGGGCAGCGACAGTCCGGACCGCGTCATGGCTCCGATCTTCTGATGAATCTCTGGATTACCCTCGAGGATGCAGTCTTTGGAAGCGAGCGGGAGATCGAAGTCTCCCATTCAGAACCGTGTCCTGCATGCGAGGGGACAGGGAGCAGCACCAGAAAGCGGGTTTCCTGTCCCCGCTGCGGGGGGAGCGGGCAGCTCCGCCAGATGAGCCAGAGTGTTTTTGGCCAGTTTGTCAGGATGACCACCTGCCCTGAATGCAGGGGGCTCGGGAAGATGCCGGAGACCCGGTGTCCCGACTGCCGGGGCGCCGGGATTACCCAGGTGAAACGAAAGGTCACCGTCAGGATTCCTGCCGGAATCGACACAGGGATGCGGCTCCGGCTGGAGGGATACGGGGAAGCAGGAGACTACGGGGCACCGAACGGGGATCTCTTCATTGAGGTCTCTGTCAGGCCGCATGACCGGTTTGCCCGCCATGGTGATAATCTCGAGACGGTTGCAGAAATCACGCCAGCCCAGGCTGTTATGGGATCCGAAATTGAGATTGAGACTATCGAGAAGAAAAAAGCTGCCCTTACCATCCCTGCAGGAATCCAGCATGATACCGCCCTGAAAATCCCGGGTGAAGGCGTGCGCAGGCGTGGCAGGCCGGGTGATCTGCTGGTCCGCGTGAAAGTCCGGATCCCGAGGCAGATTTCACCGGAAGTGAAGGATCTTTACGAAAAGATCCTTGAGATGGAGGGTTCCAGGGCAGGTCATAAGAAAGGTTTTTTTTCGGGACTCATGGGTAAGGGATAATCCCTGATCCGGACCCGGACTCCACCATACCCTTTTAAGAAGACTGCGGATACCGCTGGCACAGGTTTATTCCCTCGGATTGCTACTGTACTAGGACGTGAGACTGATCATAGAGCTCTCGGGAGAACATCCCCTTCTTCCTTTTGCAGAGCTTGAAGCGGTGGGCACGGTCACTGATTGCCGGCCGCAGGTCGCAGTAGTAGACTGCCGGTCCCCCGCCTCGCTCAACAGGCTGGCGCTGGCTCACTCTGTCCTTGAATATCTTGGTGAATCTGCTGCAGATTCCGAATCCTTTACTGCAATGGTCCGGGATCTTGGGATTACGGCAGATTCGCCCTTTGCCGCCCGGGTAAAAAAGATTTCAGGATCTGATATGAAAACAACGGTTCCTGTTCTCGAAAGGAGGATTGGATCGATTATCCGGGGAAAGGTCAGTCTTTCGAATCCCTCCCTCGAGTACCGGGCGATAATTTCCGGAAACCGGTGCTATTTCGGAAGGGTGATACAGCATGTTGACCGCACATCCTATGAGAGGCGGCGGCCCGGCTCCCGGGTATTCTTCCATCCAGGGGTGATGATGCCCCGTCTTGCCAGGGCACTGGTAAATATCTCCCTCGTATCTCCTGGAGAGAGGCTGCTGGATCCCTTCTGCGGTACGGGTGGAATTATCCTTGAAGGATCACTCATCGGGGCTCAGAGTATCGGAAGCGACATTGATCCGCTCATGGTTTCCGGGAGCAGAAAAAATGTGCCCTGTGCTTCATTTGTCCGTGCTGACACCACCTGCCTCCCTTTCAGGGACGCCAGCATGGATGCCGTTGTCACTGATCTTCCCTACGGACAGTCGGTCTCGATTATTGCGGGGAGCCTTGAAGGGCTGTATTGTGATGCCCTTTCAGAGATCAGACGAGTTCTTGCGCCAGGAAAGAGGGCGGTGGTGGTCACTCACCGGGATATCTCATCAGAGGCTTCCCTGGTGATGCCGGTACTGGCATGCTATGCCCAGAGGGTCCATAAAAGTCTGACAAGGAGGATCCTGGTCCTTGAACGATGAAGATCAAAGTTCAGTTTTCCCGATAAAAGATAAATCCGGGGCATGTTAAGATATAAAAAATAACAACAGATAGCCAGTTGCCCAGTCATTGAGGCCATCAAAAAACTGGCAGCCCCATATTCCGGGTAAAAGAATTCTGCTGGAACGAGACCCCTTATGGAAAAAAGTACCCTTCGTATCTGCAACCGTTCCGATGCCGGGATCCGGACGGGAAATGAGGATGCGTGCGGAGTGCAACGGTATGATCACCCCCTTGGAACGGTATATCTGCTTGCTGTCGCCGATGGGCTGGGGGGTCACCCGGCCGGTGAGATTGCGAGCGCGCTTGCCGTCAGTACCCTTATGAGAGTTATGGGCGATCAGCTTTCACTCATCCGGGATCTCGGCGTTGAGCAGATGAAACAACTGATGGAGCAAGCATTCCTCGAGGCAAACAACGCGGTAATCGCAGCCGGTGAACAGAACATGGCATATACCGGGCTTGGTACGACACTGGTTGCGGCAATGATCACCGAGGCGGATGACTGTATTATCGGGAGTATCGGGGATTCCCGTGCGTACCTGGTCGCCCAGCGGATGCGTCGGATTACACGGGATCACTCCCGTGTCCAGGAGCTTGTCGAAGAAGGTATTCTCACCCCTGCCGAGGCGGAACGTCATCCCATGAAGCATATCGTCACCCGAATCGTAGGGAGAAGAGGGGAACAGCCTGATATATTCGCATACAGTCTCGGGGGATCACGACTTCTCCTCTGCTCGGACGGGCTGATGGATGGCCTTGGAGATCCGGATATCCTCGCGATCATGCGTGGCATGGGAATACCCGGGATCTGTGATACGCTTGTTGAGAAAGCTCGGGAAAGGAGCCGGGACAATATCACGGTTGTTGTTGCAGAATGGATCGGCAGGAATGACTTGGTAAATAAGTGAGGTTATTTTTTGATCCTGGTGCGGCTATGACAACTTCCCCTGCATGCACATATCAGGAGCGGAAAAAAAATGTGGAAGGTATTCCTACAACCGGCGAAGCTTCTGGTCAACTTTCTCAAAAAAGTTCCTTCCCACGTCGACAAAGAGGGCAGGAGTGTCAGATTTTTTAACCATGATGGTGGCTTCACATCCGAGGTCCATACTCTTCTGACCGTCAATAACGAGGTTAGCGGGTTTTGCACTCTCGAGCCTTATTTCAAGCGAGCGGTCACTGCTGATGAGGTGTGGCCGTGATGAAAGCATGTACGGCGCAAGAGGGACAAGGAGCGCTCCCTCGATACGGGGATCGATGATCGGGCCGCCGGCACTCATTGCATATGCAGTGGAGCCTGTAGGTGTGCTGACAAGAAGACCGTCTGACCTGAAACGTTCCGAGAGTATTCCGTCAATGATCACCCCGAATTTGAGCATCTTGGCCGGCCGGCTGGTGACGATCAGGACTTCATTGAGGGCATCCCCGATATAGCTGTCACCGACAAAGAAGGAGAGTCTCATTCTCGGCTCAACCAAAAATCCATCTGAGATAGTGGTGAGAACATCCTCTGCCTCGTCCGGCTCAAGGTCAGCCAGGAACCCTACCTCGCCCCAGTTTATCCCGATGACAGGTACCTGCAGGGTCATATTCTGCACGGTACGGAGGATTGTACCATCTCCTCCAACGATAATAGCAATATCCGGGTGCGCCCCGGTTAATGTCGGCCCATGCCGCCTAAGTGCGAGTGCAGTCTCTGCCTCGAACAGGACTTCGATTCCGGATTTTCTGAGGGTATCTCCGAGTGCTCCTGTATACTGGAGGGCTTTTTTGTCATCAATCCGGGATACCATCAGGCATTTCATGGGTTCACCGCAGGTATTCGATTACCTTCCGGTGCATTACACCATTTGTTGCAACCATGCACCGTCCGATGCTGACCTCATCAGGAAACCTGAGGGGTTCTCCCTCGAGATCGCTCACTGTTCCGCCTGCCTCCGTGCAGATCAGCATCCCGGCAGCCGCATCGGTAACTCTCAGCGTCCCGCGAAGATCGATAAATCCGTCCAGCCTGCCGCACCCGACATATGAGAGCTCGAGCGCTGAAGCCCCAAGCAGCCGCCACCTGCGGATCTTCTGGCCCAGCTGCATTGCCCTGCCCGGATCGAATTTTCTGCCATACACCGAGAGTGCGCTCTTGTCAAGGGAGGAGGTTTTTGAGACAAAAACCGGCTTTCCATCGAGGAATGCCCCCTTTCCTGCCTTCGCGGTGAATGTTTCCGTGCCCGCGAGGTTCCGGACAAAAGCATCTTTCACGAATCCTTCTTCAGCGTATGCAATCGATAGGGCATAAAAAGGGATCCCGGCCACAGCATTGTAAGTCCCATCGACAGGGTCAAGGAAGATCGTACCGTTGTCCCCCTCCATCACGACTTTTCCCGCCTCCTCTGAAATCAGAGTCCTGCAGAGGGGATATCTGGCAAAGTGCTCGAGGACGCATTCCTCTGCAACAAGATCGATGTATTTCGTGGGAGTTCCGTCAGCCCCCATCCTGATGTTCCTGCCGGCATCGGGGGTACCGATCAGAGGGCCGATCGCATCGGCAACCGCACGGGCGGTGAGTTCACAAACAGCCTGGAAGTCCATGGAATCAGGGTTCTTTAGGGTGTATTTATCTCATCATGTATAGATAAATTAAGTAGCGCATACGCTTCAGCGAGTGTGAATGGATGAAAGAACAGACAGAAGTTGGAAAACTAAAGGAGGGGCGCTATGTCGTTATCGATGAGGAGCCATGCAAGATCCTTGGTATCTCTGTGTCAAAACCAGGGAAACATGGCGCAGCGAAGGCACGCATCGATGCCGTAGGTATCTTTGACGGAGTCAAGCGCTCGATCGTCCAGCCGGTCTCTGCAAAGACATATGTTCCTATCGTGGAGCGGAAAAGCGGCCAGGTAATCACCATTGCCGGGACGACTGCCACGCTCATGGATATGAAAGAATATACAAACTTCGAAATTGAGATCCCTCCCGACAAAGCAGGGCAGGTTGAGGTTGGAAAAGAGATTACCTACATCGAGTCCCTTGGTAAGAAAAAGCTCGATCTCGATTGACCCCTCATCTGGAAGAATATTTTTTTCTGATCCGCTCTTTTTGATGCATATTCATCCCTTTCAACCCTGATTTTACCGGGTGTACAGAGCAGTCGTCTCGCCGTACTGTATCACGTGCCCCCGCATTGCCCCGATCAGATCAGCTTTGGTCGCACCGGGCGGAAGGTCGAGCATGGCATCGAGCCCATATACCTTGAAGGTATAGCGGTGGGTTGCACCCCCGGGGGGACAGGGGCCGGAATATCCGATCTTCCCGAAATCATTCATACCCTGTGCTGCAGGGACGGGGGCCGAAACTACCTCCTCTGCAGGTATCCCGGCAGGGATCTCTCCTCCCGCAGGAAGGTTCCATATGAGCCAGGGGCAGAACGAGCAACAGGACGGCTGGAAGGGGTTGACGGCCATTACAGCGACCGATGCAGCCTTAAGTCCTGAAATCCTGATACGCGGTGAGATATTGGCACCGTCACAGGTATGGGTCGGGGGAAACTCCAGGAAATCGAGTTTTATTACAAGAGGGTCCATAAAAAGATATCGGCAGAGGGGTATAAAGCAGGTTCTCCGCCCGAAATATTTCCTGTGCGCCAGGATACCAGATACCAGGCCTCCTATGGGCTTTTCAGGGCATCCCGGGATATACCTCCTGGGAAAAGCCCATATCCTGCCGGCTGAATATCTAGGAGCAGGCATGGATCTGGGATTGGGAGGTGAGAAAGCACTGTACCTCTATTCTGACGGGGCATCCCGGGGGAATCCCGGGCCTTCGGCATGGGCGTATATCCTGCTCGATGAATATCGGAATCTCATCGAGGAGCGTGCAGGAAGTATCGGCAGGGGGACGAACAACGAGGCCGAATATCGCGGGCTCATCGAAGGTCTCCGGGCAGCCCTCAGACACGGGCCTGCAAGGCTCTCTGTTTATTCGGACAGCGAGCTTGTCGTGAGGCAGATGAACGGGATATACCGGGTCGCTTCGCCCCGTCTTATACCCCTGTACCGTGAAGCGAAATCGGTCTCCGGAAATTTCCAAAAGATTGAGTTCCATTCCGTCCCGAGGGATCAGCCGTGTATCGCAAAGGCAGATCAGCTCTGCAATGCCGTCCTTGACCGGGAACGGGGAGACTGAGAGGGAAATGTGAAGGAATCGGTGCAGGAATCTTTGCCCACATGTATATCTCTTTATTTCATTTTTTCCAATACTACACCTGCACACGAATGAGGCTGTTTTTTAATGAAGGATAAAAAGAAGACGAGTGAAGAGGAGTGCAGTCACGAATGTGAAGGCTGCCCGAGTGCGGCGACCTGTGACACCGCACAGGGTAAGACAAAAGGTCTCCCTGAAAAATCCAAGATCGATGTAAAGCATGTGATTCTTGTGCTGAGTGGCAAAGGGGGTGTCGGAAAGTCCACGGTCTCCGTGAACCTGGCGTTTGCACTCTCTGCACATGGGTACAGGACAGGACTTATGGACCTCGACATCCATGGCCCGAACGTCCCTAAGATGCTCGGTATCGAGCACCAGAAGCTCACCACGCTCGGGAACATGATCGAGCCTGTCAGGGTGACCGGCAACCTTGCGGTCATCTCCATGGCGTTCCTCCTCCCTGACACGAGCACCCCTGTTATCTGGCGCGGTCCGATGAAGATGAGTGCGATCTCCCAGTTCCTTTCTGATGTAGACTGGGGCACCCTCGACTTCCTCGTTGTCGACCTGCCTCCCGGTACCGGGGATGAAGCCCTCTCGATCATCCAGCTCGCCCCGAATGTGACCGGCGCAATCATCGTCACCACCCCTCAGGACGTTGCCACCATGGACGCGATGAAG
>JAJRBV010000070.1 GCA_028679275.1 Methanoregulaceae archaeon | reverse complement strand
ATAGTATCCCTCACCTGCCCTTCTCGACAAGCGAGAGTTCTGCTGCAGTTCCTGTCCCCATGGAAGACGGGTTGCTCTCTCCGGGAAGCACTACCAAGTAGGTCGGGGTAAGGTCGATCTCTGCAGTTCCATTATATACAGAGAAATCAAGGATGTGCCCGCCAGCTGACATGTCGGTAGTGATGTAGTGAAGGTGAATCCCGGGCACGCTCATACCCTTGCTGGAATCCGGCGACCAGATCCCTGCAATCGTCCCTTTTGTCCCATTAAGGTTGAAGACTGCCTGCTGGTTCACTGCTTCTGAAAGACGAGGATAGGGTTTTTCCTGGGAGGGAACGCTCCTCGTCTTCATGTATGGAAAAATTCCGGTGATTCTTACGGCATAAAAAGCGCCTGGATCGGGGAGCTGCTTTTCGAGCATTTCTGAAAACACCGTGATATTTTCAGAACTGCCAATCGGCAGGGAAATATCCGGTTCGAAGAAGGTGACCATAGCAAATGGGGATGATACGGTACCATTTACGAGTACGACCTCCCCATCTTTTCTGACCTGATAATAATCGCCGTCGATTGCAATCATCTCCCCGTTGAGCGCATGGAACGTCCCGATGCCAAAATCCCCGTGCCGTTCCAGTTCGCTCACGGATGCGATCCCGTCAAAACCACCATTGAGAAGGACGTCCATTGTGGATATCTGGAAAAGTGTCTCCCTGTCCTGGTCATCATCAACCTCCCAAGAGAGGAGGAGGCCGGTAATGATTCCTCCGGCAAAAACCAGTGCGAGGATCAGGTATATTCTGCCGAGCATGAAGATGAGTCAGGCAGGAAAGATTTAGGTGTTGCGGAATTGTCCCGTTCCCAATAGAGGGATTGATCCAGTCCCCCGAAGAATCGGCCGGTTTACTCGGGTAACCACAAAAGCCTGTCAATGGGAAAGGATATAATCTGTTCCGGGTCATCCAAACATGAATAGACGAGAGCCCCTGCATGCCTGAAATCAGGCTGATACATGGTATCCCGTTTTTGTTCCGGAAGCAGGAGATGACATCTTCACCCGCAAAGATCGGTGACTACCCATACTCCGGGAACACCATGAATGAAAAAAATCAGGAAAGGTTCCGGATCCTGATCACTGCATCGCGGAGCCGTTCCATGGATGTCGCATAGGAGATCCTCTGCCATCCGGGAGTGTTAAAGGCAGATCCCGGGGTGACAGCGACTAGCCCCCGTTCAAGCCAGTTCCGGGCTGTCGCGATGTCATCCCCGCCGGTTTTCACATATGCATAGAACGCTCCGTCGGCTGGAGCAACGTCATACCCCATCAGCAACAGTTCCTGAACGAGGTAATCTCTTCTCCGGTTGAACTCCTTTTTCATTGTTTCAACGCATGACTGGTCGCATGTCAGGGCTGCGACTCCTCCGAACATGGCAAACGTAGTCGGATGGCTGATCGAATGCTGCTGCACCTTGGACATCTGGTTTATGATCATCTGCGGGGCGACTGCCCATCCGAGCCGCCACCCGGTCATTGCGTATGCTTTTGAAAAGCCATTCACCGTGATGGTCCTTTGTGCCATATCACCAATGGATGCAAGGGAAAGGTGTTCCTTGCCATAGATGAGTTTTTCGTAAATCTCATCCGAAAGGGGAAAAAGGTCATAGTCCTCGCACATATCAGCAATCAGGCCAAGTGATGACCTGTCAAGGACTGCTCCTGAAGGATTCGAAGGGGAGTTGACAATGATCATCCTTGTTTTCTGGGTGACTTTATCAAGAACGGTATCATCAATCTGGAATGTTCTTATATCGAGAGGATGGTGGACAGGTTTGGCACCTGCCATACGGACACAGGGTTCATACGATACCCATGACGGATCAAGGATGATTACTTCATCGCCCGGGTTCAGCACCGCAGCCATTGCATCATAGATGGCATCCTTGGCGCCGCAGGTAACGATCACCTGACCGGGGGTGCAGGGTATCCGGTTCTCCCTTTCCGATTTTACAGCGATTGCAGAGAGGAGTTCAGGAATCCCGTTGCTGGGGGCATAATGTGTCTCTCCCCTGATCAGCGCCTGGATGCAGGCCTCCTTGATGTGCGCAGGAGTATCGAAATCCGGTTCACCAATGGAGAGACTGATAACGTCATGACCCTGCCGCTGCATCTGCCTGGCCTTGTCCGAGATCTCCAGGGTAGCAGAGGGGGCAATTCCCGTGATAATACTGGATAATCCTCTCATGCCAACCGCTGGCACATCTTCACGGCAGACTCGACCGCACGTTTCGCGTAATCGATACGCTCGCTTGCCTCAAGACGGGTCATCCCGGGACCTGATATTCCGAGCGTTACCGGTTTTTCGAATTCAAGCGAAAGATCGATGATCTTGCGGGCTGCGTGCTGGACAACGATTTCATCATGCTGCGTTGCGCCCTCAATTACACATCCGATCGTAACGATTGCATCGACCCCTCCCTTCTTTAGCATCTTTTTCACTGCAAGAGGCATGTCGTAGGCCCCGGGGACATACATGCAGTCGGTCACTTCGGCACCAAGGAACGAGGCGTGCTCCCTTCCCTCGACTTCCATCATATAGGTGATATCCCGGTTGAATTCCGAGACCACAAAACCGAGTTTCACTTTCATATCTTTCCCTCTCTAGATATCTCCCGCTGATAATTCATAAACAAATGCCACCCTCATCATTTTCGTGCCGGGCCGGCATCGGGAAATCCCTGCCGCTGGCCCGTTCCTGCCTCTTTTATCAGATCCTGGGGATGAAATGCAAGTTTGAGTGCATTCTTCGCATGTTCCCTGGTCCGCTGCTCGGCAAGCCATGCGAGTTCCCGGTTGTCCTTTGCTTCGTCCTCATGGACAAAGACCTCAATGATATGGGTATTTGTCATGAGCTGGCAGCTGATCAGTCCCATCGAAGCCTCGTGGGCACACATGCGGTCTTTCTCATTTCCACCAGGCATACCGAGAGCGATGACAAGGTCACAGTTTCGTTCCTCGATCAGTTTCTTGCATGCCACAGGCAGGTCCTTGATTCCGGGCACTGTCACCCGTTCAAGTGAGACACTGGCATTTTTTCTCAGTTCATCGATTGCTATACCGCCCATGTTCACTCTTGCAAAGGTTGTGTCGGCGATCCCGATCTTCATCCCAGTACCTCACAGGCAGCCCTGATCCCATTCCCTGCCAGCCTGAAACCCTGTTTTACAAGCGAGTGCTCGACCGCAGAGAGCGTGGCAAGAATCTCAGGTGCACCGGTAGCCCCCATGGTGCCGATCCGGAATATTTTTCCCTTGAGATGATCCTGCCCGCCGGCAATTTCGATACCCATCTTCCTGATCGTACCCCGGAAGCCGCTGTCCTCAATTCCTGCCGGCAGAGAAACAGCAGTCACCGTGTTCGAGTAGGCATGATCTTCATCAGTCTCCGGGAAGAGTGAAAGCCCCCACCCGGTTACGGCCCTCCGTACCGCTTCGGCCATTCTCCGGTGGCGTGCAATCCTTGCAGTAAGCCCTTCCTCCTCGATTATCAGGCAGGCCTCGCGGAGTGCGAGGAACAATGGGACCGCGGGAGTGTAGGGGGTCTCCATCACTTTTGCCGATGCACTCTTCCGGTATGCAGAAAGGTCAAGATAGTACGGCCTTTTTTCTGAAAGCCGCTCCCAGGCACGTTCACTTACGGAGATTGCAGAGAGCCCGGCGGGTGCCGCAAGGCATTTTTGTGAACCCACAACAACGATGTCCGCTCCCCAGGCATCAGCATGCACTTCATCCCCTCCGATAGAAGTGATCCCGTCCATCACAAAGAGGGCATCGTATTTCCGTGCAAGCCTGCCGACTTTTTCGGCCGGGTTCCTGATCCCTGCCGATGTCTCGTTATGGACGAGGATTACCATCCCTGCGCCATTCGCCAGTTCACGTTCGAGTGCAGTAAGATCGAGCGGGGTTCCCCAATCCGATGAGATGGATTTTGCCGTCCCGTACCGCTGGGCAATTTTGAACATCCGCTCTCCGAACTTTCCGTTCTCGAGACAGGCAATGGTCAGACCGTTTCCGAAATTGGCAACTGCTGCCTCCATGGATGCGGTACCGGAACCGCTGATCACAAAAAGGTCATTTCTGGTGCCGAAGGCTTCTTTCAGCACCCTCACACAGTCTGCATAGACTGCCCCGAATTCTGCACCGCGGTGGTTGATGGCCTGCCGTATCATCGCCATCCGGACACGTTCAGGCATCGGGACCGGTCCGGGAAGCATCAGGAGGGGTTCTTTTTCCATTCTATCAGCCCATAGTATTTTTATAATAACGGGATATAAGTGTGGATGGCGAACCAATGGTCGAAGTAGCCATTCTCAGCGGATCGGCCTCAGATGCGGCCATTGTGGAGAAGGTCGCGGCAGTTCTGAAACAGCACGGGATCAGCTATGACATGCAGGTCATTTCTGCCCACCGCGAACCGGATATCCTTGATGAATACATAAAAAAGACCGATTGCAAGGTATTTATCGCAGTAGCGGGGCTTTCTGCAGCACTTCCGGGAGTGATTGCGTCTAAAACCCACAAGCCGGTAATCGGTGTTCCGGTAAGCGGGAATCTGATGGGTTTTGATGCACTCCTTTCCATCGTCCAGATGCCAAAAGGGGTCCCGGTAGCCTGTGTCGGAATCGACAACGGCGAGAATGCAGCGCTTCTGGCATACCGTATCCTCAGCCTCAGATAGCAGGAACATATTTTCCTCTTTATTTTCATCAATACTCCCGGCCAGGCAAACCTGGCGTTTGCCTTGGTGCCAGAGAAATGCCGGCGGTTTTCATCAATCATCACATGACGGTTCTGATCCATTTTCTCAGGAATGATACGGCTGAAGGACTCCGCATCCTGGATTCAGGTCATTTCCATGCCTGGAACCGATGATGATTCAAGAAACGAGGATTATCCCCCGTTTCGATCCTGTGGATTTTTTTCAGGTCTTGCTTTCCGTATTCCCAAATATCTCCTGCATCATTTTCACAGCACAGAGGTCCCCACACATTGAGCACGTATCAAGTTCCCCGTCCCGGGCATGAATCTTTTTTGCTGCATCAGGAAATAGCGCGAGAGCGAATTGCTCATTCCAGTCAAGCCTCCTCCGCGCATCGGCCATCTGCCGCTCGCGCGGCATCTTGTAACCGTCCTTTTTCCTGACAAGATCCCCGATATGGGCTGAGATCCTTGCCACCCGGGTTCCTTCAATGATATCCTCGATAAGGGGGAGCGCCAGGTGCTCGCTTGGAGAGACCATGCAGAGAAAATCAGCCCCGTGCATGCATGCTTCAGCACCACCGATTGCCGCCACGACATGATCATAGCCGGGCGCGATGTCAGTGACCAGAGGGCCGAGCAGGTAGAGCGGGGCATCGTTCGTTAGTTCCTTGATCATCCGGACATTGTAACCGACCTGGTCAAAGGGCAGATGCCCTGGCCCCTCGATCATTCGCTGAACACCGGATTCGAGTGCCCTGTTTGCCAGTCTTCCCAGATTCAGGTATTCGACTGTTTTCGCATGCCTGTCAGCATCCTGGAGGCATCCCGGCCGCATTCCGTCACCAAGGCTCGCCACCACCTCGTGCTCGGCAAGTATCTCGATAAGATAATCGAACTCGGAAAAGAGCGGGTTTTCCTCGCCGGACTGTTCCATCCATGCCACATGGAACGCCCCACCCCTTGAGACAACCGGCAGGATTCGCGGGTCTGACCTGAGCGCAGCGAGCGCTTCCCGGTTTACCCCGCAGTGGAGAGTAAGGAAGTCCACTCCCTGCCTGCAGTGTTCACGGATGACATTAAACAGGAGATCAGAACTCAGGTTTGTGGCATTGCCCGCCCGCTTCACGGCTTCATATACAGGAACCGTACCTATCGGGATATCAAGGGAGAGGATGCTCTTTCGTATTGCCTCAAGATCGCCCCCCGTTGAAAGGTCCATGATGGTATCAGTGCCGCTCGTGATTGCTGCAAGGGCCTTTGATTTTTCGAGTCCGGGATCGCATCGTTCACCGGATGTCCCGATATTGACATTGACCTTCACCCTGCAGCCATCACCAATGGCACAAATCCGGTGCGGGCGCACGGGATTGACCGGAATAACCACATGCCCCCGGGCCACCGCTCGGGCAAAATCTCTCGGATTCTGCCCTTCCTGGCGCGCTGCTGTCTCCACCAGCGGGGGAATTCCGGCAACACACTCCTGGATCAGGGTACGCATAAAACACATGTAAGATGCGTTTCTTATTAGTTATGCATGCTAGTCACTTGGATCCCGGGAAGTGGATTCGTTGCGAATGCCTACCTTGTCGGTACTATTCTTGTCGACGCCGGTGTCCTCCCTTCTGCCATCGAACCCTACAGGGAACAGATCGATACCATCGTGCTTACGCACTGCCACTTTGATCACACTGCACATGTCAGGGAGATAGCGCACGTATGTGATGCAGACGTCGCGATCCACAGCCTCGATGCCTCCGGGCTCACTGAAGATCATCTGAGCCTCTCCCTTCATTTCGGCGCACGATCCCCCGGGATTCCTGCACAACAGTTTCTTTCCGAAGGAGACCGCATCGGACCCTTCGAGATCCTTCATACCCCGGGACATACCCCGGGAAGCATCTGCCTGTATATCGCGGAGGAAAAACTCCTGATTTCCGGAGACACCGTATTTACTGACGGAGGATTCGGACGGTTCGATTTTCCAGGGGGAGACCGTGCAGCGCTCGCGCATTCGATCAGCCGGCTTGACAAACTCGGGGTGGAGGGTCTTTATCCGGGTCACGGGACGCCCGTTCGCCACGATGGAAGACACCATATTTCAGCCGCCCGCCATCTCCTGAACAGCGGATATGTATAAAGGGATCTACTGCCTTGTGCTGCGAAACGTCAGCTGCACCGTTGAGATTGGTGCGCTGGGTCCGTTACCGTTCGCCCCGGGGTGGCATGTGTATACCGGTTCGGCACAGGGACCGGGAGGCCTCACCAGGGTGTCCCGCCATATCCGGGTGAAGCGGGAGGGGATCCCGTCCCCACGGTGGCATATCGATTACCTTCTCATGCATCCCGCATTCGACCTCATCTCGGTAGCGTGTGCACCCACAAAGGATGGTCTGGATGAATGCAGGATTTCCGGGCTTCTCACTGCAAGGCAGGTCCCTGGTTTTGGTTGCAGCGACTGCTCATGCAGGTCACATCTCGGCTATTTTTTGACAAATCCCGAAAAAACGATAAAATCCGCATTCTCTCAGGCAGGCCTGGCTGTAACCATCACAACACTCAATATATCCTAAAACCAGTAAACGAATATGAAGGTCCTTGGCATATCGGGCAGTATGCGGAAAGACGGGAATACAGCATTGCTCGTGAAAGCGGTTCTGGAGACCTGTGAAAAGTCGGGATTGAAAACCGAGTTCGTCTCCCTTGCAGGAAAAAAGATCAATCCCTGCCTTGGCTGCGAGAAATGCAAAGAGAAGGACTGGTGTGTAGTCCAGAACGATGACTGGGAAGAGATCATGCAAAAAGTCATCGATGCGGAAGTGCTCGTGATTGGATCCCCGACGTATTACTTTGACGTCTGTGGACATCTCAAGAACTTCATCGACAGGAGCTACTCGCTCTATCACCAGAGGAAACTGGCAGGAAGAAAAGCAGTTGCGGTTGCAGTATGCGCAAACAAGGGCGGTGCAAGGACAATCGAGACCCTTGAAGGATTCTTAAACACCCACGAATTCGCCTACCTTGGCTGGGTCAGGGGCAGGGGCTACCTTGAGGGGGACATCCAGAAGGATACCGTGGCTCTGAAAAGAGCCGAAGAGATCGGGGAGAGGATAGTCAAACTCTTAAAGCCGCATGATTGAACACTTCCTGAAATCACGCTCTTTTTTTACGGAGAGGTTCCCGATCACACTTTAACCACGAAAGAGAC
Source organism: Methanoregulaceae archaeon (assembly GCA_028679275.1). GTDB lineage: Archaea > Halobacteriota > Methanomicrobia > Methanomicrobiales > Methanospirillaceae > UBA9949. The sequence goes on along the minus strand of JAJRBV010000070.1, from coordinate 765 downwards.
CATCAGGGGAAAATTCAGGGCATCCTTATCCCACCGTTACCAATCGGGAATTCCCTGAAATGCATGGTTCTTTTCACCAGGTTCTTTGGGATTACGGTTTACCCTTATCCTATCACACTTCGGTATCTGATACCCCGGTCACGGCATAAAAGGGCGGGATCTGGTTCAACCTAATAGATGCCCAACCGGATTGTCACAAAAGATGGTAGAGCGTGTCTCTCCGGCGAAGCGCTCGTCCAATGTCCGATGCCATCCGCTCCATCTCGCGCGGGTCGAGATAATCGGTATTCAATGCTCCGGCACCCTTCGATATGCTCTCCTCAAACATGGTTCCACCCAGATCATCTGCCCCGGCAATAAGCCCGATCTGGGCCATCTTCAACCCCGTTTTTACCCATGATACCTGGATGTGATCAATATTATCCAGAAAAAGACGGGAGACCGCCGTCATGAGCAGATCTTCCCTGCCGGTAGCCCCTGCCCTTGCCAGACCCTTCCGGTACAGTGGGGTGTTCACATGAACGAATGAAAGGGGGACAAATTCAGTAAAACCACCGGTTTCATCCTGGATGTCCCTGAGAGCTGAGAGAAGACGGACTTTGTCCTCCACTGTTTCGCAGTGACCGTACATGATAGTTGCCGTAGTCGGGATGCCGAGTACGTGTGCCTCTCTGATGATCCGAATCCATTCATCCGTTGATATCTTTCCCGGGCAGATTACCTTCCTCACTTCGTCAACGAGGATCTCTGCAGCAGTCCCGCACA
>JAJRBV010000157.1 GCA_028679275.1 Methanoregulaceae archaeon | reverse complement strand
CTGCGACCTCCCTACCTGCATACGATCCCGCTTTCAGAGATTATCCGCCATGTTCTTGGATGCTCATCAGTCCAGGCAAAGGCATGCACCCGGCTCTATGACCGGATTATCGCTATAGGGGGAGATGAGATCCGCGTACTCACGGCAACGCCTGTTGCTGTTCTTGCTGCCATCGATGACAGGGTGGCGAATGCCATCGGCTCGTTCCGGTCAGGGAAGGTCCGGCTTTTTCCCGGAGGAGGGGGCCGTTACGGCTCTTTCTCCTTATATTGATAAAAAACCTGAAAATCCCTCGGGATTTTCCGGCCATCACCGAAGAAAAGATTATGGCTGAACCATCCCTATACTTGAGGGATGCTTGAGATTCATCGTGATGTCTGCGGATACTGCGGGTGCTGCGTATCGGTATGTCCCGAAGGCGCGCTCGAACTGATCGATGCTTACCTCGAGGTGGATGACCAGTGCACCTGCTGTGGCATCTGCGCCAAGGTATGCCCGGTTGGTGCCCTGGAGGTGAGGGATGAAGAAAAAATATGACCTGCTCGTGATCGGTGGCGGGCCGGCCGGTGCAATCGCAGCGAGAACAGCCGCAAGGGCAGGTCATTCGGTGCTGCTCGTGGAGAAGCGCCCGGCGATTGGAGCTCCAGTCCGGTGTGCTGAAGGCATAGGCAAGGAGGCTCTGGCAGAATTTGTCGAGCCTGACGAGAGGTGGATCTCGGCCGAACTCAAGCGGGCAGAACTCGTCGGTCCTGACGGGGTCTCGATGCTGCTTGAGGCCGAGATGGCCGGGAGCAAGGTAGGCTACATCCTCGACCGGAAGATCTTTGACCGTGAGCTCGTGTGGCAGGCGGCCGGGGCGGGTGCCGATGTGATGGTCAAGACCCGGGCCTCGGCACCCCTGATGGCAAACGGAGCGGTAAAAGGGGCAGTCCTCGATGTGTGCGGGGAAAAAATGCAGGTGCACGCAGAGGTTACCATCGCCGCTGACGGGGTCGAATCCAAGTTTTCCCGCTGGTGCGGGGTGGATACCACCGTGCCGGTCCGCGAGATCATGAGCTCGTGCCAGTATCTGATGACGGATATCGATATCGACGAGGAATGTACAACCTTCTTCCTTGGCAATGAAACAGCCCCGGAAGGGTATCTCTGGATCTTCCCGAAAGGGAAGCGGACGGCAAATGTCGGGATCGGCATCTCAGGCAAGAAGAGCGGGGCAGGACACAGGGCAAAGGATTACCTTGACCGGTTTGTCCGCAGGCGTTTCCCGGACGGCAAAACCATCGAATGTATTGTCGGCGGTGTCTCGGTCTGCCGGCCGCTCGGGTGTACGGTTGCCGACGGCCTGATCATAGCGGGAGACGCTGCCCGGGTCGTCGATCCTCTCACCGGAGGCGGCATTTACAACGCGATGTTCACCGGGGATCTCGCAGCCCGGGTCGCATCGAAGGCAATGGATGAAGGCAGGGTGAATGCTGCCGCACTGATGCCTTACGATGAAGCATGGCGGACTTCCCCGATGGGCCTTGCGATCGAACGGAATTACCATATCAAGGAGTACCTCATCAAGCTTTCTGACGAGAAGCTGAACACGATCATCCATTCGGCAAAATCCCTTGACATGAAGGACTTCTCAACGCTTACCCTCGTGAAGGAACTGATGAAACGAAACCCGAAACTTGTCGCGGAACTTGCCGTACTCCGGGCATTAATCGGGTAATAACCCGGGATAGCGGCCGGCCCGGCCGGTCCCCTTTTTATATCGGTCCATATTTGCACCCGGGCTTTCCGGTAATTCCCCATCTTCTGGCCTGGATTGTGAACTTCCCGTTCTCCCTGTAAGTGCCAGGTGCGTGGTCCGTTCCGGCACATGACGTCCGCATAACCGTTTGGATCCTGACATCCATGAACAGGCCCGGCCGCCGCCTTTTCTCCGCATTACGCAGCCCTTCTTCTCCGGGCTGTACACGTTCCGGGCTCCTTCCTTCAGCGCCCGGGTCTCACGAGGCAGGAATCCTGAGCTGCCGGTTGAGGAGATCAAGGGTCTCGGTCTCCGCTTCTTTTTTTGTGAAGACCGTGATGGTATCCCCGGGCCGGATCCTGATAATACCGCTCGGGATGATCAGCTCTCCGCCAAGTCTGCGGATAGCGATGAAGACAAAGTCCTTCACCTTGAGCTCCCGGATCTCGTGGTCCACGATCGGGGCGCCCTTCTCGGCAACGACTTCAAAAATGGTCCCCCCCGGGATGGAGGCGAGCTGCTGGAGCATCGGGTTCCTCGCCCAGTAATACAGGCGCGAGGCCACCAGCTCGTCCGGGTTTTCGCTGATCTTCACCCCGACTTCCTTGAAAAGGTCCGAGTGTTCCACCTGGTTGACTATCGAGACCACATTCGGCACCTTGAACCGCTTGGCAAGCCAGCAGGTCATCAGGTTCACCGAGTCATCGCTCGTGGTCGCCACCAAAGCATCGGCACGGTCGATCCCGGAATCCTCAAGGATGACCTTATCAGTAGCATTCCCGGTGATCGCGAGGACATCGTAATGCTCGAGCATTTCGCTGCAGCGCTGCTCATTGCGGTCGATGATCACAACATTGTCCCCGTGCTCCACCGACTGTGCCGCAAGGCTCCGTCCAATGCCGCCCAAGCCCACGATGATGATGTACATAGAGTGGGGTTTCCATCATCGCCATTGAAATAACTTGCGCATCATAGCTGGGATCTGATGTTTGCAGGGGTCGATGAGGCAGGGAAGGGCGCGGTCCTCGGGCCGCTCGTGGTTGCTGCAGTCGGCTGCAACAGAGATACGGACTTTGATACCATCCCGGTCCGTGACTCAAAGACCCTCACCCCTGCAGCGCGGACCGATCTCTTCGGCCGGATAACCTCCAGCATGATCTATACCGTCCTTGTCATCGGGCCAGGTGAGATCGATTTAAAACGGCACTCGATGACCATGAACCAGCTCATGGCCCGGTCCCATGCCGATGTCATCAGGGAACTCAGGCCGGAGATTGCATATGTGGATGCCTGCGATGTGATCGCTCCCCGTTACGGTCACGCGGTCTCATCCCACCTTGATTTCCCCTGCCAGGTGATCGCAAAACACCATGCCGATGCGACCATCCCTGTTGTCTCTGCCGCAGGGATCGTTGCAAAGGTTGTCCGTGACCGCCTGATTGGTGAACTGGCAGAGGAGTATGGTGAGATCGGAAGCGGGTATCCGTCCGACGGGACGACAATTGGGTTCCTCAAGAATTATATCGCCGGGCATGGCCGGCCGCCTCCCATCGCACGCTCCTCATGGGAGACCACGAGGCAGATCCTCTGCCGGGCCGAGCAGGCGGAGCTCTCATTTTTTTCCAACGATGAATAATCCTGTCTGGGATTTTCCTCCTGGGCAATACCCATGGATATGACCACCGGGTTTTCCAGGCCTGAGACATTGGATTGATACCTCCCCCTGCTCGAAAAAATTACAGCACGATGTATTCCCTCCGGTTGCCCGGAACGTAACTCCCTTCAGACCGGCCGGACTTCCCGGAGTTATACTCGTAATCAGTTTTGCGGATACCGCGGAATCCTCCACTCCGGAGTTCTGTCCCTCTCCCCTAACCTTCCACCAGAACGATTCTTTCGGAAATCATGACAGGTGCCCCTTATTTCCTTTTTTTCAACCAGTCCCCGGCAAACAGGAATGTACCGGGATACAGGGGAGTTGCTACAAATCCGGGAA
>JAJRBV010000107.1 GCA_028679275.1 Methanoregulaceae archaeon | reverse complement strand
TGCAATATCTGTGCAGGCCATAAGGCAAATGAAGCGCTCGGCCGGGTGCTGTCCGTCCTCATTTCGGCACGATTCGGGACAACCGTAGGGATCGAGATTGATGCATACCGGGTGCTGCTCTCTCTTCCCGGGAACATCAGGGCATCAGATGTCAGGGAAATTCTCGCGGAGCTCGAACCGGAACATATCGGGGGAATTCTCCAGATCGCCATGAAAAGGACCGCACTTTTCAAATGGAAGCTTGTCCAGATCGCAAAGAAATTCGGGGCTATCGATCCGGATGCTGATTACGAACGGATGAGTTCGTATAAACTCAGTGAAATTTTTGAAAATACCGTGGTGCAGAGGGAAGCGTACCGTGAGCTGTTCTCGGTATACATGGATGTCGATGCTGCAGCACGGGTACTGGAACTCGTGAAACAGGGTGAATGCGGGATCGGGATCTCGCGGCTGAGTATTCTGGGTGCTGAAGGGCTCTTCTCCTCGAGAGATCAGATCCCTCCTCCGACTACGGATCAGGCGGTGATCAGTACCCTTAAAAGGAGAATCGATCAGCAGGAGATCGTACTTGCCTGCATGAACTGCCGGAAGTGGAAGAGTCATACCGTTGCGGGGAGGGTCCGGGAGCACCCGGTCTGCCCGAAGTGCGGAGCACGCCTTATCGCAGTCCTGAAACCTTATGAGGAACCGCTGTACGGGATTGCATCAAAGAAGGAAAAGACATCGGAAGAAAAGGCCGTTGAGGCAAGACTGATGCGGAACGCAAATATTGTCCTTTCCGGAGGAAAAAAGGCAGTCCTTGCACTTGCTGCAAAAGGGGTCGGCCCTGAAAATGCCTCGAGGGTCCTCTCAACCCTCATGGAGGGGGATGCTTTCTACAAGGAGATATTGAAGGCTGAACGGAACTATATAAAGACCCGCCGGTACTGGTAAGGTTACATGATGCTTTCGAGTTTCTGTTCCAGAAAATCGAGGCCGCGTTTGATATCTTCGAGATTCTTCCCCCCAGTAAGGATGATCTTTCCGGAAGAAAAGAGGAGGGCAACAATTTTGGGGTCGCGGATCCGGTAGACAAGTCCCGGGAACTGCTCAGGCTCATACTCGATATTCTCAAGGTTGAGGGTGATGACTACCCTGTTCAGGTTGATATATTTCCCGATATCATACGAACAGACGATATTCGTGATAGTGACTCGAGGCGTATCATAGGTTTCAACACCGGCCTCTTTCATGGATCGGATGATTATGGCAAGCCCTGTATCGAGAGATTCCTTGTCCCTTATCCCGGTAAGCACCACCTTTCCTGACGAGAAGATGAGTGACGCGCTCTTTGGCTCCTCTATCCGGAAGACTGCGCCGGGAAACCTCTTGGTGTTGAGTTCACAGTGATCGACTTTTCTTGCTATCTCTGCAAGATCAATAGAATCAGCAATGGCTCCGGATGCGACGATATTTTCGATTTTTAATGATTCGTATTTCTTATCGTCCATTGATCATTAGATGAAGTGTAGACCCCTATAATACTACTGTATTACCCCGGATAGAGGATTTTACGCCTTTTTTCTGCAAATAAAAGGACAGGTTCATGTCATAGTACCTCCTATCTTTTGGTGTTTTATGTCTGAAAGGAACGCTGGTGCAGAGAGCTACGAGGAACTCTGCAGAACCTTCCGGATCGATGTACCGCACCACTATAATTTCGGGTTCGATGTCATCGATGCATGGGCTGAAAAGGATCGGAACAAGCTTGCCATGATATGGGTGAACCAGGACGGAATTGAGAAGAAATTCTCATTCCGGGATTTGAAAAACCACTCCAACCAGGCCGCAAATATCCTTATCAAATACGGTGTCCAGAAAGGGGACCGCGTGCTGATCATGCTGCCCCGTGTGCCGGAATGGTGGATCTTTGTTATCGCCCTCATCAAGCTCGGGGCGGTCCTCTGCCCATGCCCGACGATGCTGACCCCCAAGGATATCAGGTACAGGCTGAATGCCGGGACGTTCAGGATGATCATAACAAACGTCGAGAATTCGGCCAAGGTCGAAGAGGTCGTGACCGAATGCTCGACCCTGACCTGCCGGTTCCTGGTTGACGGGGAACTTCCCGGATGGGTGAGCTTTCCAAAGGAACTCATCTACCCGGCTCCGGTCTCGTTCCGTTCAGTCAGTCTCCCGGCCGTGAAAAAGACGCTTTCCACCGACCCGATGTTGATCTATTTCACCTCGGGGACAACCGGTGACCCGAAGATGGTCCTCCATAACCACGCATACCCTCTGGGACACCTGGTCACGGCCAGGTTATGGCAGGATGTAGGGTAGAATGACGTCCATTTCACTTCATCAGACACGGGCTGGGCGAAGTGTGCCTGGGGTAAGATTTTCGGCCAGTGGATTGCCGGTGCCTGCATCTTTGTTTATGATGTGAGGGGCAAGTTCAAGGCTACCGAGCTCCTGCCCCTTCTGGAAAAATATGAGATCACCACATTCTGCGTTCCGCCAACCATCTACCGGATGCTGATCCTGGCAGACCTTGAGAAGTTTGATCTCAGGGAGCTCCGCCGCTGCACCAGCGCCGGCGAACCGCTCAATCCCGAGGTGGTCAGGGTCTGGATGGAAGGGACCGGGAGGACAATCTCTGAAGGGTACGGCCAGACCGAAACCGTCTGTTGTATCGGTACCTTCCGGGGAATGGAGACAAGGCCGGGTTCCATGGGGAGACCGGCACCGGGATGGCATGTCGAGCTTCATGATGATGAAGGAAAGCCGGTTGAACAGGGTGAAGAGGGCCGGATCGCTATCCGTCTGGACCCCCGGCCTGTCGGGCTCTTTGTCGAGTACATGAACAGCCCCGAGGCGAATGCAGCGTCGTTTGTGAACGGGTTCTATTACACAGGGGATAAGGCGTTCATGGATGCAGACGGGTACTTCTGGTTTGTGGGGAGGGATGATGATATCATCAAGAGTTCTGGGTACCGGATCGGTCCTTTCGAGGTCGAGAGTGCCCTCCTCGAGCACCCTGCAGTCCAGGAATCGGCCGTTGTCGGATCGCCTGATCTCATCCGGGGGGTAATCGTCAAAGCCTTTATTGTCCTCAAACCTGGATACCAGCAG
>JAJRBV010000060.1 GCA_028679275.1 Methanoregulaceae archaeon | reverse complement strand
ACCTCAGAGTTCAGGCCTCAGTTCTTCGAGAACGCAACGGTAACAGTTGCAATCGCACCGGACACCTCCAATCTCCTGCTCTCTTACCTGGAAAACGCCACCCGGAGCCTTGACATAGAAGCAGCCTATATCACCAACGAGAGCCCGGGGATTCTCAATCCCATGCTGGGCGCTGCAGTCAATGCTTCCCGGAGAGGGGTCCAGGTTCGGGTCCTTCTGGATTCCTATTACTATAACATCGAGGGTCCCGAGGACAATGACGAGATGGTCAATGCCTTAAATTGGATCGCCCGTTCTGAGGGCATCCCGTTGAAGGCGCGACTGGCCGACATTTCTCCCGGAAACCCTGAAAAGATCCATAACAAGGGGGCGATCGTCGATGGAGAAAAGGTGCTGATCAGCAGCATCAATTGGAACGCCAATTCACCCACCTTCAACAGGGAGGCTGCGGTGATCCTGGAACAATCCGAGGTCGGAAAGTACTATTCCTCTGTTTTTGAAGAGGACTGGAAGGATGCCGAAAGGAGCATTGGAGGGCCGGAAACCGACCCATGGAAAGTAATCGCGCTCCTTTTGGTGGTCACTGCTCTTCTTTTTCTTTTCCTTCGGAAGAGGAGGGGAGGATAAATCCCCTCACTTCCGGCCCCGCTTTCACGACCGAGACCCCTGACTTTATGCCTGGGTACCCGGGGTATACCTGCGGGCTCTTCATCGCGCTCCTGCAGATGTCGCACAGGGTGATTCCCCCCTGCTGTCCTGCCACCGCAAGGACCCAGCGGTCGATGAGTTCATTCATGTCCCGCGAGATCTCGATACCGGTATCTCCCCGCTTCCTGGACAGGTACTGGGAGATGGCCGCCCTGCTCACACCAAGTCGCCTGGCGGCGTCGCTCTGGCTCACACCCTTGAGATGTACGAGCCGGAACACCATCTCCGCACGCATTGCAGGAAGATACCTGCGAACCATCGTATCGCAGAGCATGATGTCGCAGTTCTTATCCATCATGCCGTCACCGCAGCAAGCTGACGGTTCTGGTAGATGATCTGCCTTGCATCCCTGAAGTTGAATTTCTCGATGATGAGGTGATTCTCCTTCAGTTTCTTCAAGGCATAGCGCACCGTGCGGGGTGCGAGCTTGCTTCTCCTGACAAGCTCCTTGTGTGTCATTGCCCCCCCCTCGTCGAGAAGGTTCAGGACTGTAACCGATGAGGGCGGGAGAGTTTTCACCTCTGACATGAAAGGACTGTTAACGCTGTTAACGTATCAATCTATCGATGGTTATCAAGGGACAGCACCAATTGATCCGTAATGATGATGAAGGAGGAAAAGACAGCTGTCCTTCTCCTGCTCCTGGTGATTGCGGTCCTTTCAGTTACCACCGTATTCCTGGAATCGGCAGGTCACGAAGTATTTGCCAGTCAGTATACTGCCGAATCGCCCGAGGGAGCATGGGTGGTCCACCGCGGTGCGGTGGAGGCGATCTCAACCACACGTACCGGGGGTCACCAGATCCTGACGGTGTCGGGGGTAAAAGTCTTCGTACCTGCCGCGAGTGTGCCGGATGTGCACCCCGGCATCGGTGAGAATGTCTCCGTCTGCGGAGAAGTGCAGGTGTACCAGGGGGAGAGGGAAATTTTCCTTGGATCAGTGGAGGATCTCAGGATAGTGCGCAACGAATGAGCGTGGAGGCAATGCGATTTGTGCGAATCCGGATTCCAATCACGAAACGGTATCCAGAAGGATCGAGAGTATTTGATGAGTACCGCTATGTGAAAATGAACCCTCTATTCCCTCCTGTGATTGATGTCCGGGGACCCAATCCTTTCCTTTATAAGCTGTGGAGTTGATGAAAGAATCAGTGTTCATGACGGAAAATGGGAAAAAAACGCTGGAAACTCCGGGTAAGAGGCTATGGCTTCTCATAATACTGGCGATCCTGTGCATAGGCCTTGAGATAGGGGTGCACTTATTCCTTCGTACGGCAATCGGATACACTCATATTTTTTACCTGCTCCTCGTTCTGGCAGCGATCTGGTACTACCAGAAAGCGGTTTTTGTTGCCGTTATACTGGCGGCAGTTACATTCTTTACGAGCCTCTATGTAGGGGATTTCACCTGGGCTACTATCCTTCGGGCTTCTATGTTCATCCTTGTCACTTACGTAGTAGGGAGGTTATCGGAGGAGAGGGATTTGGCCAGGAGAGAGATCGAAGAAAAGCATTTTGCTCTCGTGGGGTACCTTTCCGAAGCTGCCATTCGCCTGAAAAATCCCCTGGCGATTCTCCGCGACAATCTCTCAAATATCCTTTCCCATCTGTCCGGGGAGAGTCAGGACCTTGAATCGGCAAGAATGGAACTGTCCGTCCAGATCGCCCATACAAACCAGATTCTTGCGAACATCCAGGAACTGAATCAGGAAATCGTTGATCACCGGCAGGAGATCCCGAAGGCCTACCGGGAATTTCTCATAAAATAGGGAGTCTGGTACCGTGCCGTTCGTATTTGACAATGTGGAGGATCATCGTCTCTTCCTGGTGCTATCCTCCGCGGATCGGTTGAAGCAGAGTAATATCGAGATCATCCGGACTCTCATCAGGGACGGTTACCGGGTTGTTGT
>JAJRBV010000019.1 GCA_028679275.1 Methanoregulaceae archaeon | reverse complement strand
TTTCATGGAAGGTGCTCTGGGCCGCCCGGAACAGCACAATCGCGAGGCTCCCCGATTCAAGGAGCAGGGTGTTGCTCCCGTCCACAGCACAGATATCCCCGCAGGGGGCCTGCCGGCAGGGGTGGAAGTCGGCCCGGGAGATGCCTGAAGCTTCCCCGAATATCCCGGCGAGGTCTGCAGGGACGGTCTCCCGTATCCTTGTAACGGCCATATCCACAGCCCTCTCATACTCAGGATCGTACGGCATCAGGTCACCTCCTGTACCCTGCTTGAGAGGTCCGGACCCATCTCGACCGTAAGGGTGTTTGCGAACTCGCCCTGGATATCCGGGATGTGCGAGATAAGGATGATCTGCGGGAACCTTGACTCCTGGGTCCTGAGTGCCGTAAGGAGGTTTGCCCGCCGCTCTTCGTCCTGGCTCCCGAATATTTCGTCGAAGATCAGGAGCGTGCTCTCGTGGACCTGGTGGAGCTCCGCGAGGTAACGGGAGAGGGCAATCCGGAGTGCGACCGCTATGTCATCCTGCTCCCCGCCGCTGAACCGGTCGACAGGGTAATCGTTGTCGATATCCCGGACAAGGAGGTTGAAGTCCTCATCGAGAAGAACCTGTTCATACCTGCCTCCGGTGATCTCGCTGATGATCCGGCTCACCTCGCCCTCGAGCCTGCTCCTGACGACCTGCAGGAGATACAGCACATACTCCCCGATAAGGGTCCGGGTCAGCCTGAAGAGGTCGATCTCTTCGCGAAGGTCTGTAATGCGGTGCTTCAGCCCGGCAATCATCTCCTCCTCCTTCTTGTGAAGCCGGATCTTCTCCTCTGTGTTCCGGAGCCGTTCGGTAATCCGGGCTGCCTCAGATTCGCATCCCCGGAGTTCGGTCTCGATCCCGGCAAGGGTCTTTTCGAGACCGGGGCCTCTTCCCGGATCAAAATCCGACTGGTCAATCAGGGCTTTCAGCATGGATGTCTCGGCCTGCTTCTTTTGGACCTGCCCCTCCAGTTCGGAGACCTGGGCTTTCAGGGCTGTACCATGTGCGATCCTTTTCCCGAGCTCGGCATAGCGTCCCTGGGCCGTTTCCAGTTCTGCTACCTCTCTGACCGCTGTTGTATAGGCAGATTCATGGTATGCCAGTTCCCGGAGGCGGAGAGCCAGGGCTTTCTGTGCCGCCTCTTTGGCCTCAATCCGTGATCGCAGGTCCCGGATATCTGCATCGAGCAGCTCCCGGGTCTTCAATCGTTCGGAGATGGCCCTGATCTCGTGGAGGGCTGGTTTCTGGCTCTCGATCTGGTTTTTTTCGGCCATCATCCGTTCCTGTTCCCCGCACACCTGCAATGCCTCCTGCTCGATCATGTCGAACCGTGAGGAGAATTCATCCTCGATCTGTCCGTAATGGTCGCCCAGTTTCTGGCGGCAGAGGGGGCAGATACCGTCGGCCCCTGCCGTCCTTATGGCAGCACGATCGGCGATCAGCTTCTTCCGCTCGGCGACAAGACGGTCTGCCCTTGCCGAGAGAGTCCCGATAGTATGGATCACGTCTGCCTCGCGTGACAGGGCTGCCTGTTCGAGGCTGGTATCTGATATTCCCGGGGCGATCTGCAACACCTCCCTGACGCTTTGTGCAAGCATCGCCAGCCTTGTTGCGTCCCTGCCGAGAGCCTCGATTCGTGTCCCTGCCTGCCCGGCCCGGTGTATGAGCTCGCCGCATTCCTTACCGGCAAACCTGTGCTCGGAGGTGAGCCGGTCGAACTCTGCTTTCTTCTGGCGGAGCGTCTCAAGTTCGCGCTTCCTGGTATCTATGGTGGATACCCGTCCTTCGAGATCCCGGTACTCCTTCTCGAGTGCAGGAAGGCTGGAGAGCTGGGTCGCGATGAGCTCCTTCTGCCTGATGAGACCCTGCATCTCGCCGGAGAGTGTGGCATGGCGTTCGATGAGACGGGTATACTCGGTTTTTCTGGCGGAGTCCTGCTGCAGTTCCTCTGCTACCTGTGCCTTCTGCCCGGAGATCTTCCTGATTGTTGTTTCGAGGCCGGCAAGAGTTGTCCTGAAGGTGTGTACCGATGCCTCAAGGTTTTTGTGTGCCTCGAAATCCTGCCTCCCGATCAGTCCCTTGAGTTCTCCTTCCATCAGCTGCAACTCGCGTTCTTTTCCATCGATCCGTTCCTTCAGGAGCCGGTCGCTCTCGGTCTTCAGGTAATCGATACCGAGTGCCCGGAGGAACCACTCCTTTCGCTTTCCCGGGGTGTTTTCGATGAGGGTGAGGAGATCCTTCTGGGCAGCATACACGGTGTTCCGGAAATCGACCGGGCCCATACCAAGGACCCTCCGGACCTCGGTCTCGACCTGGCTCACCCCGGTTGCCAGGAGCTTCCCGGGCTTTTGGAACGTCGCATCGTGCTGGGTGCTCTTCCCCTTCCTGAACGTGCGGTGGACCGTGTACTCGTCCCCGCCAACCCGGAAGTCCAGCCGAACCTCGCACTTCTCCTTTGGGGAGGCAAACGATGAGACGATGTAGTCGGCGGAGATTCCTGTAGATTGGACGCCATACAGGGCAAAGAAGATTGCCTCGACGATACTGCTCTTCCCCGTCCCATTGTTCCCGAGGATGCCGGTGATGCCGTCCCTGAACCGGATCTCCTGGAAGCGGAACCGCTTGAAGTTCTTCAGAATGATCCGGTCGATGATCATCGGGCGCCCCTCGTTGTCACGCGGTTGAAATGCCTGCTGTCGATTATTTCCTGGCATGTGAGGACGGTCCGACCGGTGTTCATTTCAGGGGATCCGGCAGACTTTCCTGCCTCCTGTTCTCCCGGATGGTTTCGTCCGGTAATCATTCATCAGCCTCCCGGTGTTCGTCCATGACCGTCCGGAGAACCTCAAGGCCGTACCGCCCGGCAAACTCTTTCTGCTTCGGGCTGAGCTGCTGTTTGCCGAGGAACGAGGAGAATTCCTGGAGGTAGTCGATCGCCTTCACGTCCTGCTGGAGCGGTACGGCCTGCCCCTGTTCCCCGGAGAGCACCCGGATTTTCAGGTCGAGCAGCCCCTCCCTGATACAGGCAAGCTCACGCATGTCCGGCCCCTTCTCATGGTCGCGGGAGAGTCCTTCGAGCGTCACCTGTGCCATGGCATGGAGCGGCACCTTCTGCTCTGTCACCCGGGAGATTATCCCTGCCGTAATCTCTGACGGGTGGATGCCTTCGCAGGGAATTGTCCCGAGATCGATCATAGGTGTGCAGGGGAGCTGGACCGGCCTGACAACTGCCGTGTTCCCGGATCCTGAGGATCTGTCAAGATCAACGAGTAGACCGCCCTTTGGATCCGAGATCTCGCCATACGTGAGGTATTCGATCGAACCTGAGTACCATGTATTCTCCATGATCCGGGACTGGCGGTGGTAATGTCCAAGCGCGATATAATCGAACTCATCCGAGAGGATGGTGGTGTCCAGTTCGTGCTCTGCCACCGTTGCAAGCCTCTTGTCTTTTATCGCCGTTGCAAGGCCGTGGGTCACGAGCACGTTATGGTGATCCCGCGAGAGTTCCACCTGTTCGTAGGCAGTCCGGTAATCTTCCGGCCGGAGCATATTCGGGATCAGGTGGAAAACGGCATCCCCGATCTCCACCCTCTCGTACCGGTACGAGTAGGCGGCAGCGATCTTCCCGGGGTGATAGGTCAGAACCTCGAAGGGAGAAGTAGTATACCGTGTCTTGACCATGCTGTGGTTTCCGGCAATGACAACGAGAGGAATCTCTGCAGCATGGAGCCGTTCAAGCGCTTCGAGCACGGTGGTATATGCCCGGGTCTTTGGTTTCACCGTGTCGAACAGGTCCCCCGCATGGACCAGCACATCGGGTTTCTCCGCGATGATCCTCCCAATCGCCGAAAGGAAATTATCGTACATCTGCTTTTCGCGGAGGTTCATCCCAGATTCAGGGTCGAGGCGGTTGAACTGCGAGAGGCCGAGATGGGTGTCGGCGATATGGAAGAGTCTCATCTCATATTACGGTTGCAACGGATGCCTACATAAAGGGTGAGTGGGAGGGGTGAATATGAAAACTCAGGGAAGGGATTTTTCTTTATCGGAGAAAAATTGTATAAGAATAGAAAATTGGGAACTGAAGGGGGAGACTCCAAGGTTTGGATTACTATTCCAACGATTATCCAAGATAGGGAATCGGAAGAGGATCCCTAGGTTTATGGATTGCCATGAGGTACCGTTGATTATGAGCTCTGGTTATGACGTTTTTTTAATTCTCATCCTGACCGCTGTTCTTGTTACGGGATGCGTGGAGGACAGGAACCCTCTCTCTTCAGGAACAATCACCCCCACTCTTACCCTAACCATCCCTGCAAGTTCTCCTATCACGACAACAATTCTGACAACCAGACCAACAACAAGAGTGACACTCTCACCGGGACCAGGTATTACAATACCTGAAGAAACGTGTGCCCTTTCCACATGTCCTGATAACGCAAACTGTTATTGCTGCGGCGAAAAAGTATGCCCAGGCTACTGGGGTT
>JAJRBV010000134.1 GCA_028679275.1 Methanoregulaceae archaeon | reverse complement strand
CTTCTCTCCCCATCAGATAAACCTTCCGCATATGATGAGACTGGTCATTTCCCATCGATAATGGTCGTCTTTCTATATGGTATGTCCTGTTTTCCTGATCATGATAACAGTATGTTGAGGAGCGCCCCGACCAGAATACCCGTAGCCAGGGTAAACGCTGAAATCACAAGTGCCATCCTTGTCCCGATCTCCTTTCTGAGGACAGCAATGGTTGCAATGCAGGGAACAAACAGCACACTGACCATGGCAAAGATATAGATCTGTGCCATGGTAAGGACCGAGCCGAGATCGGCGGTTCCTGCCAGGATGACCAGAGTTTCCAGTGCCATCTCCTTTCGCAGAATGCCGAAAATGAGTGCAGTGGTTGCATAGGAGGGCAGACCAAGTACCGCCTCAGAGAAAGGGGCAATAAATTCTTCGAAAGCAGTCATGAGTCCGGAGTACTGGAATAGCCCGAGAATGATGCTGGCGACAATAAGAAGGGGCATGGCCACCAGCAAAAACTCCCTGATGCGAATCCAGGATTTTAGGAGGACATTATTTAGCGTCGGCTTCCTGAGCGGGCTCATCTCGAGGATCATTCCATACTGTTCCCCTGGAGTCACCCGTGACAGAATTAGCCCGGTGATGAGAATGATGATCATGACGAACAGATATACACTCATTGCTGCTGCAAGCCCGATAAACGCGGCAACGAGACCGGCTATGATCACGGTGCGTGCCGAACAGGGAACCAGGGTAACCAGGAACGAGGCGATAAGGCGCTCCCTTTTTGTCCGGAGGAGCTTGATGCTCATGATAGCCGGAACATTACATCCAAACCCGAGAACGATGGGGATGATCCCCTGTCCATGCATTCCGAAATGGTGGAGGGTACGATCAGCGAGGAAAGCAGCCCGGGTCAGATATCCCGAGTCTTCGAGTAGTGCGATGAACAGGTAAAAGGTGAAGATGAATGGTAAGGCTATTCCGAATCCGGCCTGTATGGCGAGAATGAGGGAGACGCCGAGCTGTTCAGCGAGGGGCGGAAATCCGGCGGCAAGGAAGGGTTGCAGGACGAAGGTGTTGATAAGGGTTACAATCGCCTCCTCCAGCAATGATCCAATGACAAAGACCGTCAGGAGGATTCCGATCAGGATTGCAACAAGGATGGGTATGCCAGGAATCCGGGTGGTGAGCAGCCGGTCGATATCCGGACCTCGTTCAGGGGGCCGGAATTGCACGACTTCATCGGCAATGTGTTCTGCACTGTGGTGCCGGTTCCCGGCAATAATCTGGGAAACGGTCATGCGATGCATCCGCTCAATCTCTTCAGAAAGGGCAGATGCTGCCTCCCGCACGTCTGGTTCTTCTGCATGACCGAGAAGAGCCTGGATCGCCTCGAACCATTCAAGGTTATAAACGGTTTTCAGGCTTTTTACAGCAGCTTCGATATGGTGGTCGTACAGGACCCTGACTGCCGGGGATCGGGCTGATGACAGTCCGAGTGGTATGATACTTCCGGTATTCTTGCCCTGGATGGCAACCGTGGGGATAACCTCAAGGCCAAGGAGTGATGAGAGTTTTGCGATATCTACCTGAATTCCCGATTTCTCTGCCTCATCCATCATATTGAGGACCACGAGCATCGGTTTCCTGTATTCTGCAAGCTGGAGTAGGAGGTAGAGGTTCCGTTCGAGTCTCCCGGCATCGAGAACCGCGACAATCACATCGGCCTCTCCGGAAGCAACAAACGACCGGACAATCCTCTCTTCTTCAGAATCTCCTTCCAGCGAATAGATGCCCGGCAGATCGATTACATCGATCATTTCCTTGTGGAAACAGGTAGTTCCGGTCTGGAGATCGATGGTGGTACCCGGATAATTGCTCACTTCCACGCCAAGCCCGGTCAGCTGGTGAAAGATGAGGGATTTGCCAACATTCGGGTTTCCGACAAGGCCGACCTTCATCCCGCCCGCTCCACGAGAATGAATGCAGCGACTTCCGGACTGAGTGCGATATCACACTCCTTGACCCTGACAACAATACCATTCCCGGGAATTTTTCGCACCACCGTGATTTCGGTGCCAGGGAGCAGGCCGAGATCCTGCAAACGACCTCCGGGACCGCGGCACCTGACGCATGTGATCACGAGAAAATCCCCTTCTTCGGCCTCGAGCAGAGTCAGAGCGTGCCACCGTTTTCCTTTTCGTATGCCGTGGAGACCGCCCCGGCCCGGCCTTTTTATGTACCTCCCAAGACGTTCAATTGCCTCGTCAGAGACTCCGTGTTCCAGCGTGCATGCCTCTTCCGAGGCAGTATCCGGTGACATCCCGAGCATCTCGGAAAAGAAACACTCCAGAATCCTGTGTTTGCGCATCACCCTGCCACCGGTTTCTTTCCCGGAAGGGGTGAGGGAAAGCGATCCATCAGGATTGAATGTGAGATCACCCTCCTGCTCAAGCCGGGTTAGCACCGGGTGGAGCTCCGTTGGTTCCTTCCCGAGCGTTAAAGCCAGTTCCTCCGGCAGGGGTGCTTTTGAACCTGCCGAGCAGGTCTTGTACAGGGCTTCAAGAATATCTTCCCTGAATGAGGATGGCTCCATGTAAAGAAGAATCGGCATTAATACACTTATGAATTTGTATAATACACTCCGGAAAAGCGGTATGTGCCCGTATTATTGGTATATCAGGTTTGCAGCAGCGACTCATGGAAAAGAAATGCATATCAGGGAATCCGTCAACAGAAAACAGGGATAGTACCTAAAGGAAAGGAGCGTTTCAGGTCGGATGGAGGTTACGAACCAGCAGGTCGCAGCACAGCTGAACCTCATGGGGCAGCTCCTCGAGATAAAGGGTGAAAATGTCTTCAAGATCCGGGCATTTTACCGTGCATCCGATATCATCGACAGGTTAGCAGCGCCGGCTGCCGGGATGGATGAGGATGCGCTCTCCCGAATTGACGGGATAGGAAAGAATATCGCACGGAAAATTCGGGAAATTGTCGAAAAAGGGACTTTTAATGAACTTGAAGAGATAAAATCCGGAATTCCCGGAACCCTTATAGAACTCCTGAACCTCGAGGGAGTTGGCCCAAAGACCGTCTCCACACTCTGGAAGAAACTGAATATCCTGAGTATCGGTGACCTGGAACGGGCGGCAAAGGGGCACCGTATCAGAGCTGTCAGAGGATTCGGAGAGAAAAAAGAGGAAGGCTTCCTGAAATCTATAGCCACCTACCGTGACCAGTCCGGGCGTATGAACAGGAAGGAGGCTGATTCCGTGGTCGCGAAAATCCGCCCGATTCTCGATACCGGGACCTACGAATTTGCGGGCAGTTACCGGCGGGGAAAAAGCAGCATCGGGGATATCGATATTGTCACCACCGAATCACCCGCCAGGCTTAACCCTAAGCTGCGGACGATAGCAGAAGAGGTTATTGACGCAGGGGATCGGAAGACCTCTCTCCGCATCCTTGGAAAACGGGTGGATTTCCGCTTCACAAGGCAACAGCAGTTCGGCTCCATGCTTCTCTATCTTACAGGCTCAAAAGCCTTCAATATTAAACTGAGGGAGATCGCGATTGCCCGGGGTTACAAGCTGAACGAGTACGGGGTTGAAGATCGCTCCACCGGGATCCTGACAGAATTTTCAGGAGAGAATGAAATTTTTGCATTTCTTGGACTGGATTATATTGATCCCGAACTCAGGGAGAACTGGGGTGAACTGGAACGAGCGGCATCCCATACCCTCCCGTCTCTCGTATCCCAGCAGGATATCCGCGGTGATCTTCATGTTCACAGCAGCTGGAGCGATGGTCATCTCTCGATCGAGGATCTTGCAAAAAATGGGGAAGAACTTGGATACGAGTACATCGTCTGCTCTGACCATTCCGCAACGCTCGGAATTGCCCACGGTCTCGACGAGGAGAGTCTCAGAAAACAGGCACACGAAATAGAGATGATCAACCGTTCGGCATCGTGCAGGATCATCCACGGGATTGAGGTCGATATTCTCTCTGACGGTTCACTTGGGCTTCCGAACCGTGCTCTTGGAGATCTGGAGATTGTGATCGCTTCGGTTCATTCAGGATTTTCACAGCCGCAGGATATCATGACAAGACGAATCCTCGCGGCGGTTGAACATGACCATGTTGATATTATCGGTCATCCGACCGGGCGGCTTATCGGGAGGAGGCAGGGTTATGCCGTAGATATTTCCAGGATCATTGACAGGGCGAAAGAGACCAGAACTTCCCTGGAATGCAATGCATCCCCTTACCGGCTCGATCTTGATGATGCATATATCAGGGAGGCGGTGGAGAAGGGGGTCAGAATCGCTATCGGTACTGATTCCCATGACCGTTCGGAATTCCCTCATATCCAGTACGGAGTCATGACCTGTCGGCGGGGA
>JAJRBV010000043.1 GCA_028679275.1 Methanoregulaceae archaeon | reverse complement strand
ACCTCATCCTCCTCTGCCACGGCATCAAGGACCTGGTCCCACATCATGATCAGGCCCCGGGATGATCGCGTAGGCAAGGAGTCCTGCACCAACGAAGATTGCGACGATAAGGATCGGGCTGTCCATCACTTCCACCGCCATACCAGTCCAGACCACATGTACTTCAGGCAAGCGCAGGGACGGTGTCGGCCTATGCTTCCACCGTTGCCACGATCGCGTCTTCCGATTACGAGGAGATCCGGATCTGCTCGCGGTTGAAGGTGACGAGGCAGGTCTCGCCGTTCTGGTCGTGGCAGCGGAGCGTGCAGAGGTACCTCTCGTTTGCGGTATCGCTGACCGGGTCTCCACCATAGCTGAATCATCCATTCCGGGCGGATGCTGTCCGGATCATCCCGATCGCTGTGCCCGCGCCCTTTTTTGCCCCCTGCCCCCCATACCTGTACAGGAGCAGCCGTATGGAGTACCGTTTCGCACGGCGGATGGGGTGCCTTCCCCCCTCATTTCTCGGTGAGCTTTTCCGCGTCTCATCCCAACCGGGAGTCATCTCGTTTGCCGGGGGGCTTCCCGGCACGGAACACATCGATGTGGAAGGCATTGCCAGGGCTTCACGCGAAGTGATGGAGGAGGAAGGGGGATCCGCCCTCCAGTACAGCACGACGGAGGGGTACCTTCCGCTCCGGGAGTACATTGCGGACCGGTACCGGACGCGTCTCGGGATCCCGGCAAGTGCGGATGAGATCCAGATCGTGAACGGTTCCCAGCAGTGCCTCGACCTGGTCGCAAAGATCCTTGTCGACCCCGGGGATCCTGTCGGGATGGAACGGCCAGGGTATCTGGGTGCAATCGAGGCGTTCTCCCTCTATGAACCGGTCATCCATACGGTGCCGCTGACCGATGCCGGCCCGGATCCTGAAATCTTCTCAGACCTTCTTGCCAGGGAACCTCTCAAATTTTTCTACGGGATCCCTAACTCCCAGAACCCTTCCGGCCGGACCTATACGCAGGAATGCCGGAAGATGATCGCGGAACTTCTTGATGGGACGGATACCCTCTTTTACGAGGATGATGCGTTCGGCGAACTCTTCTTTGACGGAAAGCCCCGGCTCCCGGTAAAACGGTTCCTGCCGGAGCAGGGGATCATGTCAGGGTCTTTCTCAAAAATCGTTGCCCCGGGGATGCGTATCGGCTGGATCTCTGCACCCGGGCCGGTGCTTGCCAGGTTCAATGCTGCAAAACAGGCATCCGACCTCCACTCCAACTTCTTCTGCCAGGTGATCCTCCACCATTATCTTGCGACCCATGACCTGGACTCCCATGTCCGTGCTGTCTCAAGGGTATACGGGGAGCACTGCCGGCTGATGTGCGAGCTCCTCGATGACCTGATGCCTCCTGCGATGACTCACACCAACCCGGAGGGCGGGATGTTTCTCCTCTGCACGCTCCCGCCGGGCATCTCTTCAATGAAGGTGTTTTCAGAAGGGGTGAAGGAAGGGGTGGCGATACTTCCCGGGGTCCCGTTCTATGTTGACGGAGGCGGGGATGATACGATCCGGCTGAATTTCTCGAATGCAAGCCCGGAAGCCATAAAAGAGGGGGTAACGAGGCTTGCACGGGTGATTTCGCGGTTGTCCTGATGCTCCCATTGCCGGGGGTTCAACCAATTATCTTTCGATACCCACTCCTACGCTGCAATTGTCAGCCCTGCTGAAACGATGATATTTCAGGTCGGCCCTGCCATCAGATCCGGAATCGCCGGAACAACCCCTTCAATATTCTGCCCATCCGTAATTCCCTTCGCTGCAACACAGTCCCTGCAGAGAAATCGGGTTGTTTCGCCGTTTCCGTTGCCGGAAAAGAGAATCATGTAGACAGAGGTGTGTGATGAGCACTCCTCGCAATAGCCGTAAATGGTGTTGATAGGCAGTATTTCCTCCCCCAGTATTGATACGGTTATCTGGTCAATCGAGAAAGATTGTTGTTTGGATTCAATTCGACAGGGTAAAATGAATTTACCACTACCCTGAATTTCTTTGAATCTGCGCTGGCCAGGGGGGGGTTCTGTCTCTCCAGTTCCGGCAAAATCCCCTCTTCCCGTCGACCGGTTTGTCTTTTATAGCCGGACACCCATTCCCTTATTCATGAAACTCCGTTCTCATATCAGTGCCGGACTGATCCTCCTGGTCCTTGCACTGTTCTGCAGTGCCTCCTTTGCCGCGGAGGTTGGTGGTGATACCGGGTATTTCCAGGTGACTTCGGACCCCTCGGGAGGGACGGTGTACTTTGATGGTTCCTACAAGGGCACTACTCCGGTGACCTTCCCGGTCTACGTGACAGGGAGTCCTTCCCATACCATCCGGGTGACGAAGTCCGGGTACTACGACTGGCAGCAGACCTACCAGGGAAACCCTTCAGCAGGAGAGACGATCACGGTCAATGCCAACCTGGTCTTCATCCCGGTCACCCAGCAGACCACCCCAATCGGTGGCGGGAAGGGCTATTACTCCATCACGTCACTCCCTTCGGGAGGAACCGTATACTTTGACGGGTTGTACAAGGGAACCACCCCGGTGACGGTCGAAGTTTCCAGCACAGGGACGCCGGGACACACTGTCAGCATCTCCCTGTCGGGATACGAGACCTGGAGTACAAGCCTTTCAGGAAACCCTGCTAGCGGGCAGACCGTCGCGGTGACGGCCTACCTGACCCCCATCCAGAGCTATGGGAGTATCTCGGTCACTTCAAGCCCGAGCGGGGCGACGGCAGTCCTTGACGGAGGATCCTCACAGACCACCCCCTGCACCTTCACCGGGGTGAGTCCCGGATCCCACACGGTCTATGTCAGCAAGAGCGGATACAC
>JAJRBV010000135.1 GCA_028679275.1 Methanoregulaceae archaeon | reverse complement strand
GTTCCTTGACATTCTCGATGACCATGGGTTTTGTGGGCTTGACCTGCACAATTGCTGCATCACCGGCCTTGATGAAGGTGGGGTTCTCCTCCTTGGTCTGACCGGTCCTGGGGTCGAGTTTCTTCTTGAGCTCAACGAAGGTGCAGGCGGTCTGGGTGGTATGGCAGTGGAACACGGGAGTGTATCCAATCGTGATGGCACTGGGGTGCTGGAGAACGACAATCTGTGCTGTGAACTCGTCAGCCACGGTCGGGGGTGCATCCACCGGCCCGCAGACATCACCGCGGCGGATATCGCCCTTTGCAAGGCCGCGGACATTGAACCCGACGTTGTCACCGGGTACAGCCTGCGGTATCTCTTCATGGTGCATCTCAATGGACTTGATCTCACCCTCTTTATTGGCTGGCATGAATGAGACCTTCATCCCTTTCTTCATGACTCCGGTTTCGACTCGTCCTACCGGAACGGTGCCGATACCGCTGATGCTGTAGACATCCTGAATCGGGAGGCGGAGTGGCTTGTCAGTTGGTTTCTCGGGTTCCTTGAGGGTGTCAAGTGCTTCAAGAAGCGTCGGGCCGGTATACCACGGGGTCTCAGCAGGGCTCTTCTTGGCTATGTTAATGCCCTGGAGGGCACTGGTGGGGATAAACAGGGTCTCCGCAGGCTTGTACCCTACCATCTGAAGGAGTGCGGAGAGATCCTTTTTCACCTCTTCGAAGCGCTTCTGGTCGTACTTGGCTGCATCCATCTTGTTGATGGCAATGATGAGCTGGTTGATTCCAAGTGTCCTTGAGAGGAAAACATGCTCCTTGGTCTGCTCCATAACCCCGTCAGGTGCTGCGACGACAAGGACGGCAGCATCTGCCTGGGATGCACCGGTGATCATGTTCTTGACAAAGTCCCTGTGCCCCGGACAATCCACGACAGTGAAATAGAACTTCGGGGTGTCGAACCTCTTGTGCGCGATATCTATGGTGATACCTCTCTCGCGCTCTTCCTTGAGGTTGTCCATAACCCAGGCAAACTCAAAGGTCGCCTTACCCTTGGTCTCAGCCTCTTTGCGGTATCCCTCGATGATGTGAGGGGGTACGGCTCCGGTCTCGAACATGAGCCTGCCAACCATAGTTGACTTGCCGTGGTCAATGTGTCCGATGACCGCCAGATTAAGATGGGGCTTTTCAACAGCCATAATGTTCCTCCGATAAAAACGAGACTGCAGAAGTACAGTCTGTTTATGCGAGTAGTATTTATTAGAAACGTATCCTTATTAATCATTTCGATGAGCGAAATCCGGCGGTTTTTCAGGAAAAAAAGGAAAAAACCGACATTATATTATCTGATGGGCAAGATAATCCCTGCCCATCCATGAAGACACTGGAAATTATTTGGGACGGGAAAAAATACCGCGCAACTGTCGGGTGTGCTGACGGCCCGGTCTCCGTTCACCGGAATTGCGCGTTCTGCGTACACTGCAAAGGGATAATGATAGGCCAGAAACTCTTCCCGGCTCCACAGGAGAATGTGATGCGTTCCTTCTCATCGAGCGGGTCAAGCGATGAAGCGCTGATGTCTGCAGCGATGCAGTTTAATACGCTTGTCAGGGATGCTTCTGCAATCAGCTGCGATGATGACGCGAATTCAGGCTTCAAATCCCGTTACCGCCGCTGATCTCCCCGGAATTCTCCTCTGTACGCTCATCTTCAGGGATAAGTGATTGTACCTCTTCGCGGAATTTTTCAAACTGTAACTCGTCCATCTGGTCTGAAAGAAGCCGGCCGCTCCATGCCTTCCGGTACACCCATGCCACCACCTTCTCCACCACCAGGAGAACGGTCCCTGGGCTCCTGACCCTGATAAGTTCCCTGCCTGTCTTCGGGTGGCGTCCCCTCCGTCCCCCTACGGTAATAAGGTAATGCTCTCCCGATGATTTGAGGAGATTGTACGGACAGGACCTGACACAGGTCCCGCACTGGACACAACGGGAAGTGTCAAGGACTGAGATGCCCCGTTTGATAGTGATTGCCTCCTCCTTGCAGTATTCCACACAGGTCCCGCAGCCGGTGCACAACCCCGGCACCCTGACGGGACGGTTCTGGCCCACGATCCCGATCTCATTTAAGAGGGGACTTGTGCAGGCATTCGGGCAGGCAGATACCGAGATCCTGATCTTTACCGGCATCTCCTTCCCGAAAAGTTTTGCATCGATGGACCTGGCCAGTGAAATCGAGTCAATGTTGGCAAAGATGCACCGTTCAGATCCGGGGCATGCAATCACGTTTACCACCTCATCACGCTCGGACCCAACGGGGGTATTGTTCGCGGCGAGATCCTTCGCGATGGCATCGAGGTCTGCATGGTTCATGTGCGGGATCTCGATCGTCTGGCGGGTGGTGAGGTGGACCGATTCGGCCCCGTACCGTTCAGCCACATCAGCGATCGCTTTCAGCTGGCTGCACGAGATAATCCCGGCCGGGATCCGGGTTCGGATCGTGCAGTATTCGCTGTCAAGTTCGGTGATGACGCCGCCCTTCATGTGAATTCCCATATCTTTCAGCATCAGGAACTAGTACACTACACAACCGCTAAAAAAGTGTGCTCATCGGAACGAGTACAAGGGAACAGAGTACGGCAGCTCGTGTAATCTCGCCCGAGGCTCCCACAACATCCCCGTTC
>JAJRBV010000054.1 GCA_028679275.1 Methanoregulaceae archaeon | reverse complement strand
TGGTCCTGAGATCGGAAGAAGGAAATCTTGTCCCGGTCTCGGGCATGGTCCCGAAAATTCATGGTCTTGAGAAAATCAGTGGGACCAGGTATGACAATCTCTCAAGGGTCTGGTGTAAGAGCGGACATATCAGGAGCCGGGGTCCTGCCCAGTCCGGGCGGCGGGGATCTACCGGAAGGGTGCTTTTCATCGATCATTGCGGCCACCAGATTTACCATAATCTCACACCGGATGTATGCGGTATCGTCTGTGTTGGTGACGATACTACAGCAGTCTGCGGTCATATCTGCTCCCACCTGGGCATACCTGTTTTCGGGATTGTGGACGGGGACAGCGATGGGATCGTATCAGGGTCTTTTGTCAGAGGATCGGTCATTGCCATGGCCGTTTCCGAACGCGACGACGATATCGGTGCAGAGATCAGGGATAGAATTCCGCATGAGATGGTATCCTGGGATGACATGGTCAGAATGCTCATGGAATATCTCCGGCAGCGGGTGAGATTTTCGACACCCGGGGGGTAACGATCCCAATGCTTTGTGCGGTATGCAAGGGAAAGGGACTTTGCGGGCTTTCACGGTGCCCGATTACTGCACGGTTCTCTTGCCTGGCCTCCACCAGACCGGTAACCACGTATGCCGGGTTGGCCCCTTCGGTCTTCATCGGGAGTTCCGGATATACATCGGTCCGGGGCGGACCACTCCTGGTAAATGACAGCGATCTTCCTCCCGACTGGCTCAGGCAGGGGTTCGGGATCGAGGATATTGTCCGCCTCCGTTCAGAGACCATACGGGGGACTTCCAGTGTGACCCCTTACCTTGGCCCGATACAGGAGATTGCCCTTGCACCCCGCCCGGTCACGGTGGAGGCATTGTTCGATCGTCCGGTCCGGTTCAATCCGGATTTTGACCAGGTGACTGCACCGGTCGGACGTTCCGCGAGTATCTCCCGACTCGAGATACTTGATCATCCCGGGACCGACCGTGCCGTGGAGAAGGCAGTTTCGGATACTGACCTCCCCGCAGCAGAAGCATGCGGGATGCTTCACCGGTCCGGAATCGATGTATACCGTATCACCCCCCTCTTTACCGCCGGGCTGCTCGGGAGAAAGCGGAGGATAGTACCAACCCGGTGGGCGATTACTGCAGTGGACGATTCGGTCTCGGCCGCACAGAAACGGGAACTCTCCCGCTTCTCTAAGGTCCAGGAGATTCGGCTCCATTGTTCAGAACTCTTCGGAAACCGGATAGCGGTCATCCTCATTCCCGGGGACTGGCGCTACGAGATGATCGAACGGTGGGGGCCCGGAAGCCTCTGGGCAGGTGAGACCGGGACTGTCGTCCGGGATGGAGAGGCATTGAAAAAAACCGGGTACTCCCCGATAACGGGAGCTTACTACTCGGCAAGGCTGGCAGTCACCGAACACCTGGTCCGTGCACAGCGGTGTGCACGCGCGATTATCATCCGGAATGTCGATCCTGGATACTGGGCTCCCCTGGGAACATGGGTGGTACGGGAAGCCGCCCGACGGGCGATGGAAAATGAACCGCTCCTCGTCCCTTCCCTTGACGAAGCCACACGGCAGGCGGGCCTTCTCACTGGTTTTTTTGACTGGACCCGTTACTCCACGCTGATCCCGGAGATCAGGTGGCAAAAGACTCTCTCTGACTTTTAGGACCGCGTTTTAATGCCTGTGCTGATACGGGATGCCCGGCACGCGGGGGTAAGGGTATGGTGCTCCTACCCTTTCCCATTTGCAGACTGCCGGGAATGCCGGTCCCTGATACCTTCAAGAGTTTCAATTTCGTCGATCGACTTGTCATCGCGCAGCCGGATGAACCGGGGGAACCGGAGGGCAAACCCGCCCTCGTAATTAGGGCTCATCTGGATCTCGGAATATCCGACCTCGATCACGAGTCCGGGCTCGAAACGCACCTCTTTTCCTGATTCGCTGATCACCCTGTCACTGAGCAGGGCATACATCTCCTGGAGCTGCTCATCGGAAAAGCCGGTAGCCACCTTCGATAAGGGGATCAGGCTGCCGGATGAGTCCTGGCAGGCAAGGAGGAAGGAGCCGAAGAGATGTGCCCGCTTTCCCTCCCCCCAGTCGGCGCCGATGACTGCGAGATCCAGCGTATCGACCGCAGGTTTGATCTTGATCCAGTTCTTTCCCCTCACACCAGGGGTGTAAGGGGATGCCGGCACCTTGAGCATCAGCCCTTCGTGCCCGGCTGCGAGTGCGTCCTGGTACATCGTTCCAATAACCTCCGGATCAGCACTCATGACCTGGGGTGCAACGTAATCCTGTACGACGAGGATGAGCCGTGATCTCCTCTCCGAGAAAGGGAGGTCGATCAGCGTCTCGCCGTCGAGATGGAGGATATCAAAAACATTCGGGATCATCCTGATCTCTTCACGGATCTCGTCAATCCCGTATTTCCTCCTGAACCTCCGGAGCACGGTCTGGAATGGCATCGGCCTGCCGTCCTGTATGGCGATGACCTCCCCATCAAGGATCACGTCATGATTGGTGGACTTCATCAGGAGTTCGGCTACATCAGGGAGGGCATCCGTCACGTCCTCGAGTTTCCGCGAATACATCCTGCAGGTTCCGCCCGATTTGTGGAACTGGAACCTGCTCCCGTCGTACTTGTACTCTGCTGCCATTGCACCGTTCTCTGCAATGGCACTTCCGATGCTCCCCTGTTGCGCCAGCATCATCTTCACCGGGTGGAACAATTCAATCCTGACCTCTTTTAACCGTTCTTCACCCTCCCTGGCGAGGAGGGCGACCTGCCCGAGGTCATTGATCGCCTGGAATGCATGCTCCACCTGGTAGGAATCGATCCGGAATGCCCGTGCAATCGCTTCCCTGACATTCCCCTCCCCAACCCCGATTCTCAGGTCTTCAAGCATGATGCGGGAGAGGTATTTCCCTTCGAGGGGTCCCGCGTTGCCGAAGAGCTTTCTCACGACACGGAGTTTCTCCTTCTGTGACCGGACCCCTCCTGTGGCAGCGATTGCAGCAAGTTCCCTGTACACATCGAGCAGGGAGAGTTCTTCAGAAAAGAACGAGGTCTGCTCTTTCCGTGCCAGGATCTCTTCGACCGCTTTTCCCACATCACCGGTCCGGTTGATTATCCTGACAACCTCCTCCTTCCGTATCCCGGCAACGTATGCAACCCCCTCGTAGAGAAGGCTTGGACCAATCCCGAGTTTTTCGGGGCTCCAGTCGGGAAAAATCCGGCCCATGACAAACCGGATAAATACCGGAAGCTCCTCATCGCTGAGCGTGGGGAGGACCCGGCTGATCAGGTCGATCATCGCCAGGCGTCCCGGGATTCCTTCCAGCTGCTCGCATACACGTGCAAATTCAAGAAAATTCATGTACGGGCCCTGTTTGCATCAGGTTAGGTGGACCAGGGAATAAGGGTTGTTATCCCTCTTGCCGGAGAATCAGCACCTTTCGTTGTAGGGCGTACACCCTGTCAGCCACCTGGCAGGGATGCCGGAAAAATGGTAATACCTGCATTCAGATCCTGATCCGCCCGGGCCAGTCCGCATCTTTTCCCGGGTTTGACGCAAGCGATACCTCAACCTCGTCCATGAAGAGGCCGACCCCCTCCCGTGCGGTTCTCAGGGCTTTCTCCGGGGTATTATTCACCTCGGAAAGGTGGGAGAGCATCACATGGTGGATACGGGATGAGAGGCTGCGGATGCATGCAGCGGCATCAGGATTCGAAAGGTGCCCCCTTTTGGACCGGATCCTCCGTTTCAGCATCTCGGGATACGGTCCATTCCTGAGCATGTCGGGACAGTGATTGCTCTCGAGTACCAGCGCATCGCTCCGGGCCAGCCACGCTTCCAGCCCCGGGGAGATGACCCCGGTGTCAGTGCAGCAGCCTATCGAAACACCGTGCTCCGTTACCCGGAATGCACAGGGTTCCTTTGCATCATGGGAAGTGGGGTGGGCTTCGATCAAGAAGTTGCCTATCTCCAGCTGTTCATCGAACCGGCACCGGACCAGTTCGACCGGCATGATAGTGCTTCCCCTGCACCGGATAAATTCATGCAGGGTGCCCCCGGTTGCCAGTACCGGGACCTTCAGGGAACGGGCAAGGGCAAATACTCCCCTCATGTGATCGATATGCTCATGGGTAACGAGGATTGCCTGGACCCGGTCAGCCCTGCCCCCTGCACTGCTCAGCCTTGCCAGGATCTCCCTCTTCGAGAGGCCGGCATCGACAAGCAGCGCAGAATCCCCGCTTTCAATATAGAGACAGTTCCCGCTGCTCCCGCTCGCAAGGGCAATGCAATCCATCTGATCAGTGCATTGGGCGCAATCCCATATACAGGCGTCGATTCGGGATGTATTAATCTATTCTAATGAACTTGATTAATACATCAATGAATAAAGCAAAATATTTCTTAACCCTGGGGGCATGTTGTATGAACAGGGGTTCGCAACCGGGAGAATACCATGCCACGGGTAATTTCATTACCATCTGAAATCAACAAAGCCTGCTGTCGTAATACTATCATCTGCGTTTTCGCATTGTGTCTCATCATACAGGGGGCGGGTGCTGCTTCCACCGAGCTCCATATCCAGAAGGTTTCATTTGACGAGAAAACGGTACTGGCCGAAAGGGAGGTGGATTTCCGGTGGATGGAATCAAATCTTCCTGTATACGGCGATGGAGTGACCCACTACTACCACCAGGGTCCGGTCTTCATCGATGAC
>JAJRBV010000050.1 GCA_028679275.1 Methanoregulaceae archaeon | reverse complement strand
CCGGCACCAAACCCCCTCCAGGTCTTGCCGTCTCCGAATATCCGCCGTCCGTCGCGAAAGTTATTTCCGCCGTCAATTGGTCTCCCCCCGCCAAGGAAGGCGGCAACCGGGTTAGGCACATAGGCCGGCATCATAACCCAGAGCGCGGACAAGAGCGGGATAAGAAAGGAATCGGGACTAATCGCTAATCTTCCACTACCAGTAATAAACAGCAGATATAAACATTAAGATATCCCAAATGTAACAACTTATGATACAGGATCGGTGGGGAAAAGGATGAAGGTTAAGACAACAAAGACCCTGTGCCCGATCTGCAATGCCATTCTCGATGGAACCATTACGGATGAGGGTGGCAGCATCTGGCTGGAACGCTCGTGTCCGGAGCACGGGCATTTCCGGGACCTTTACTGGTCTGATGCCGCGTTATGGCATACGTTTGAGCGGTATGATTCCGTGGGGAGGGGTGTAGAAAATCCAAAGGTGGTAAACCCCCCAGGATCCTGCCCGGAAAACTGCGGCCTCTGCAGCTCCCATAAATCCGGGACCCTGCTTGCCAACATTGACCTCACCAACCGTTGTAACCTCGATTGTGATTTCTGTTTTGCCAATGCACGGGCATGCGGGTTCATCTACGAGCCATCCTTTGACCAGATCGTCGGAATGATGAAAATGCTCCGGAGTCAGAAACCGGTTCCTGCACCTGCCGTCCAGTTCTCTGGTGGAGAACCGACGATGCGGGATGACCTGATAGAACTTATCCGGACGGCAAAGGAAGTAGGGTTTCCACAGGTGCAGCTGGCCACAAACGGGATCAAAATGGCGCAGGACATCGGGTTTGTGGAAGATCTCAAGGTCGCAGGGCTTTCAACCGTCTACCTTCATTTCGACGGGGTGACAAAAGAGACCAACTTCAAGCTCAAATCGGATGAGAAAGCGGTGAGGAACTGCGAGGAGGTAGGGCTCGGAGTGGTGCTCGTCCCAACGATCATCAAGGGGAGGAATGATCACGAGACGGGGGCGATCATCCGCTTTGCCGCGGACCATATAAAAGCTGTACGGGGTGTTAACTTCCAGCCTATCGCATTTACCGGAGCCGCAGGAGAAGAGGACGTCCAGCGGGAGAGGATCACCATTCCCGAGCTCCTTCAGGATATCGAGGACCAGACCGGCGGAGTGATAAGGAAATCCGATTTTTACCCTGTGCCCTGTGTTGTTCCCTTCTCAGACCTTGTGGAGGCGTACACAGGACAGCCGCAGGTAAGGTTCACCCCCCACCAGCATTGCGGTGCAGCGACCTATGTTTTTATCACGGACAAGGGCATGGTCCCCATAAACAGAATGGTCGACGTTGAGAGCTTCTTCAGGTCGATAGAGAACATGACCGAGAAGCTGAAAAAGGGCGGCCAGCTGAACAAGTACATGTCTCTGATCGAGGGAATCAGGGAAATGAACGAATCAGTGAAGAAGAGCGAGCAGGGCAGCACCGCCCAGTTCTGGAAACTGATAGGAAAGACGCTCGTGATGCAGAACTTCGATGCCCTGCGTGACTTCCACTGGAATGCCCTTTTTATCGGCACGATGCATTTCATGGACCGGTACAATTACGATATCTCCAGGGTCCAGCGTTGCTGCATCCATTATGCCACGCCTGATGGAACACTCGTCCCGTTCTGCACGTACAACAGCGGACCAGTCTACCGGGAAAAGATGTGGAGCAAACATAGAAAATAACACGGATGAACTCCCCCTTTTTCCGGCCGAAGCGGTATCCTTCCCATCAGCCTGGTGATGGTTCACGGACCCGTGATGAGCAATAGTCAGGGGAACCTGAGCGCTACCCGTTCCCGACTCTTCATTGCAATCTCTGCGATAGCAAGATCCTGGATCGCCAGTCCGGTGGAATCAAAAACCGTGATATCATCAGCATCCATCCTTTTCTTTTTGCCAAGAACCACCTCCCCCAGTGTTCCTTCAATTCTGTCCGGGGAGAAAAGACCCTTTGTTACCGGGACATTGATCTCTCCCGAATGAACAGCCTGGACAGGGTCATCAACAAAGACCCGGGCCCGCTGAAGGATAGCGGGGTCGAGTTCCTGCTTCCCCGGTGCGTCAGCACCGATTGCGTTGATATGGGTCCCCTCATGGATCCATTCGCTCCGGACAACAGGCTCACGGGAGGGCGTGGTGGTAACGAGGAGATCACTGTCGCACACCTTTTCGGGAGGGGCGGTGGTGCAATCATGATCCCGGTATTTCCTGCAGAACGCAACGGCGTTCTTCTCGTTCCTGCTCCAGACCTTTATCGCTGTAACCTCCAGTTCGGCAGCAATTGCATCAAGCTGGGCAGCAGCCTGACGGCCGCTCCCTATCATCCCCATGGTAACGGAATGCGAAGGTGCAAGGTATTTTGCTGCAATGGCACCCGCAGCACCGGTCCTTAAATCAGTGAGTCCTGTCGCATTCAGGATGGCGACCGGTATCCCGGTACCCGGGTCAAGGATTATGGTCAGTGCCATCACCGTAGGAAACCCTATTCGCGGATTTCCCGGATGGACATTCACAATCTTGACTCCTGCGAGTGAAAGGGAGGGGATGTATGCGGGCATCGTCCGGAAATCCCCGTGGTCAAAGGTGACGTAGATCTTCGGAGGCATCTGGACCCGCCCCCGGCCATATTCGGCAAACGCCTCTTCGACCGCGGTGTTTACCTCGCGGATATCCAGCCCCACTGAAGGGTTCTGGTAGTAAAACATACTACCCACTCTTCCTTCTCAATAGAAGAAGATAATCGCTCCCCTCACTTTCCGAGCGGCTTATCCCTTATCCTGACAACATAATTCTGCACGGCCAAACAGGGAGATTATCAGAATATGATCCATATTGTGCCAAAACCGACCGATACCCCCGATGACAACTCGACGGCAGCAGTTGCAGGCGAAATCCGCAGGCAGGGCGGGAAATACCAGCTGCTCGACATTGACCGGATTGATCCCTTCACGCTCCCCTTCGAACACGAGCTCGTCTGGGTATGCGGACTTACGCAGGATGAACACCAGTTTGAAGTGCTCCAGGCGCTTTCCCTCTCAAACATGCTCGTTAACACCCCCCAGGCGATAGGCACCTGTGCCAGCAAGGTGCTCACCACCGCGCTTCTGATGCGCCATGCTATCCCCTCTCCAAGGACCATCTTTACCAATTCAAAGGAGACTGCGGCCCGTTTTATAAAAGAACAGGGTAAAGTCGTTATCAAGCCTGTCTACGGGTTTGACGGCCATGGAATATTCCTGATCGATTCCCCCGATCAACTCGGAAAACCCCCTTATTATCTCCAGGAATACGTCGAAAACGATCGCGACTTCCGGATATTCGTGATTGATGGCGAAGCCGTCGGGGCGATTATGCGGATTTCCGATACACTCGCCCACAATATCCACCAGGGGGGAATCGGCACTCCCTGCGAGATTGATGAAGAGATGCAAACCATTGCCGGTGACGCAGCCCGGGTGGCCGGGGTTGACTACGGAGGTGTCGACCTGCTCCGGTATAGAGGCAGCTACTGTGTGCTCGAAGTGAACGGTACCCCGAACTGGCACTGTATGTCTGCACCCATCCCTGCCTTCCTTGCGCGGTACCTGCTCGAAAAAGAGCGAAGCCTCTCTGCGTGATGCAATTTCGATTCATGCTAAAAACATAGTGCAAGCCAAAAAGAAAAATCCGGGCTCAACCAGGGCCGGTTACTGAATATATTCCATCTCTTTCAGGGTCTTTGCAGCAAGCTCCCTCATACGGGCGGAAATCCTTCCTGATGCTGAAAATTCAACATCCTTCATGGCGTTGGCTAGCTCGTTTCCCAGAACGAAAATGGCATATTTATGCTCCATTTTACTTTTATGAAGCTGTGCCGGGTTTATTTTCAAGGAGTGATATTCGGAAAATTTCAGATCAGG
>JAJRBV010000021.1 GCA_028679275.1 Methanoregulaceae archaeon | reverse complement strand
CGCCCCGAGGAGGAGCGAGGCGACATTCGGATCCTCCAGATATTTGAGGATCTTCTCCCGTACCCGGTGTGCGGCTTCCTCTGCACCAAGCCCGTGCGGAACATAAAGGAGCATTGCGGAGGATACCATGGAATCTATCGTTACCCCTCTTTCCCGCAGTCGCTCCTTAATCCCGAACATACCTGCTATGTTTCCCTGATCCCCTTATTAGGATTGCCGTAAGGATAGCTTGATGTCCGGGAAGGTGCGAGCTTGTAAGAAGATCCCGCATGGCGTTTGTGACAGGCAGTCCGGATATAAAACCGGTGAATCCCTTGTTCTGCAGTATTCTTGCCAATACTATGCTCTCGGTCGTCCCGGGTATCTCAGGAGCCGGCCCTACCCCGGAAAAGACCCTTCTTACCCCGGTTCTTGATTCTGAGCTGATTGCATACGGGTCGATCACCAGCATGCCGGTCCGGCCGAATACGCCTACCGGCTGCCCAACACCCGCATCAATCACGAGGGCGGTTATGGAACTTACCGGCCTCACCCCCCTTTTCATCAACGGGGGGCTTGTCCACACCCCGACTGTCCCCTGTCTCGATGCATACGGGTCACCGGGAGATGACCCCAGGTTCGGGGACGCGGTCCCGGCAGCCACTGAATTGTTCCAAAAAGGCAGGTCAATCGGACAGTTCCTTGGCAGCATATCGGACCTGCTCGTCCTTGGGGAATGTGTCCCTGGCGGGACTACCACGTCGCTTTGTGTCCTCCGGGCACTCGGCTATGACGCCCTGGTAAGCAGCAGTTATATAAATAATCCTGTGCAGATGAAGGAGGAGGTCTGGCGCATCACGGAAGGTAGGATACGCGGGGAAAACATCAGCGCCCCCCTTGATATTGTCCGATGCTGCGGTGATCCCATGATTGCGATCGCAGCAGGGATTTCGGCCACTTATACCGGAACCCTCATCCTGGCCGGAGGGACACAGATGCTCTCTGTTGCGGCGATTCTCAGGAGCCTGGATCTGCCGGTACCATGGGTTGCAACAACCTGCTACGTGAGGGATGATCCTTCCGCCAACTTTGCCGAAATTGCCGGCATGGTCGGGGTGTCAGTATCCTATGTTGACCCGGACTTTGGCGAACTGGGACATTCGGGGCTTGCCCGGTATTGTATAGGGGAAGTCAAGGAAGGGATGGGTGCCGGAGGTGCTATGCTCCTTGCCTGGCTGATGGGGTATTCACCGGATGAGATAAGGAAACGGATCCTCCGCACCGTCCGTGCCTATACCTGAAATTGTCCACCGGGCGAATCCAGGCACTGGCAATCGACAGGTATCATGCGCATAACCGCTGAAAGGGAGCATGGGGGAGTGAACATTTCCATACCGGTAAAAAAGGGATTATCAACCCGGAGAGGTAACTGATCTGGGATGCTCCCGATATATGTCGTCAATAATTTCGGGCAGTTCAATCACCTGATCCTCCGGATGCTCAGGGACCTCTCCATCGATGCGAAGATGGTCTCAAACAGCGTGGCCTCCGATAAGGTTGCGGCCGGGTGCCGCGGGCTTGTTCTGGGCGGCGGACCTGATATCGCACGTTCCGGGAATTCCGGAGAGTATCTGCATCTTGGTCTCCCGGTGCTCGGGATCTGCCTCGGGCTCCATGTCATTGCAAGGGAATTTCGCGGGACGGTTACCAAGGGCAGGATGGGCGGATATGGCCCGGTCGAGGTGGAGATCGTTGAACATGACGAGATTCTTACCGGCTATCCCTCGCGAATAAGGGTATGGGCCTCCCATGCAGACGAAGTCACGGCTCTTCCCGCCCGGGCAGTCAGGCTTGCCGGATCCTCGGTCTGTGTAAACGAGGCGATCGCGATTCCCGATCTGCATATCTACGGGCTCCAGTGGCACCCGGAAGTCAGCCATACCGAAAACGGCAGGTACGTATACGAGAATTTTGACCGGATAACAAGGGAACAGTAAATTCTGGAAAGAACGTTATGGAACGGGAAGAACTGGCAGGAATGATAAGGAAGATTGGATTCTCCTGCGTACGGTGCGGTGACTGCTGCCGTGGCACGAAAATGGATGAAAACCTTGTAATGATAGGTCCTGCAGAAATTGAGGATATTGCCACGGCAACCGGGTCCAGGCCCGAAGATTTTTCACAACAATATCCGGAGAAGATGCAGATTCCGGGCGGGGGAAGTATCACGTTCGAATGGTGCCTGAAACGGACCACGGAGGGATGTATCTTTCTTGATGGTACGAGATGCACGGTATATGCGTCAAGGCCCTGGATCTGCCGGACATATCCGTTCATGCTTTCAGAAGACGGGCTCTCTGTCTCACCCTGCAGGGGGATTGGACGGAACCTGTCGCACCGTGAATCTGAGGTGATGGCAGGGCTCCTTATTGCCCGGAGCATCGCAGAGAAGGAGGAGGAGGAACGGGTACGGGTCATCCTCTCGTCACATTCCGTACCTGCCGGGAAAGACGTGCATCTTGATGGATCAGGAGTAAGGGTGCTCTGATGGGTGAGATTCGGATCATCGGTACCGCCCACGTATCAAAGGAGAGCGTACGGGAAGTAACGGAAGCAATAGCGGAATTCTCTCCCGACGTGGTCGCTGTGGAGCTGGATGCCCCCCGGTATGCCGGCCTGAAGAAACAGACACAGGAAGCCTCTGTGGAATCCGTGCTTGAGGCAAAGACATTCACCCAGCTCCTTGTACAGTGGATCCTTGCCTACCTGCAGAGGAGGATTGGCCTTGATGTAGGGGTGGAGCCCGGTGCGGAGATGAAGGCCGCGGTAGAGGAGGCGGAAGCAAGGGGGATCAGGGTGAGCCTGATTGATCGTGATATCAGGATAACCCTCCGGAGGTTCTGGCAGTCGCTCTCGTTTCTCGAGAAGATCCGGATGTTTTATGCCCTTGCGGTATCCGTGGTCAGCATCGATGAACAGGAGATTGATGTTGAGGAACTGAAAAAGCAGGATGTAATCGCGCTTGCCATGGAGGAATTCCGCAGGTTCTCGCCAAACGGTGCAAAAGCCCTGATCGATGAGCGGGATGCTTATCTTGCCCACCAGGTCAACAGGCTCTCCGCCTCGCATCAGCGGATTCTTGTGGTGATCGGGGCGGGACACCTGGAGGGTGTCAACCGGTACCTTGCCGATCCCGCGGCCCTCCCGCCCTTCGAAAGCCTCACGACCGAGGTGAAATCGCGGCCGTGGGGGTTAATTTTCGGGGCGATTGTCACCTTCCTCTTTATATTCCTCCTTGCGGCCATCGCCTTTTCAGGTGTCGGTATAGAGGTGCTGATCACGGCCCTGCTGTACTGGGTGCTTATCCACGGGGTGCTCACCGCGGTTTTCACGCTCCTTGCGCGGGGACACCCCCTCTCGGCGCTGACCGGTTTTGCGGTCTCCTGGTTCACGGCGTTAAATCCACTCATCGCAGCCGGATGGTTTGCTGCAATCGTGGAGGCAAAGATACGGAAACCCGGACCTGGTGATTTTGGGCGTATCTCCCGTGCAGAGACGCTGTCGGAGATGATGGAGATCCCGCTCTTCAGGGTGGTCGTCGTTGCGGCCATGGCGAACGTGGGAAGCACGCTTGGGACAATCTTCTATTTCATCTTCATATTCCCGATCCTCGGGATTGATCCAGGGGTTCTTATCACCCAGGGGCTCTCGAACATGTGGGCAGCAGTCCAGGGTATCTTCTGATTCCCATTTTTTCCTGAACAGAAACTATT
This sequence comes from Methanoregulaceae archaeon, assembly GCA_028679275.1. Lineage (GTDB taxonomy): Archaea > Halobacteriota > Methanomicrobia > Methanomicrobiales > Methanospirillaceae > UBA9949. Next base: position 2,178 of record JAJRBV010000021.1, on the reverse strand, counting down.
TTTATTGTCCCCTTCTATCTCCCTCTGGAGTGGCTATATGAGGTTGTCGACATTCTGTGTGGTTATTCTTCTCCTCGGTGTCCTGTCTGCCCAGGCTGCGGTTATGGCTGCTGGAAACACGGTCCCGCGGGCGGGAACGGTATTTCTCGGTGAGCAGGGGCTTGATATCACTGCTACCGGAGCCACTGCGGGCTCACAAATTGTCTGGTACGGGCCGGGTGGCAGCCCTGCGAGCGTCCCGACAGCGACCCTGACGGTTGACGACCCTGCCGAGTTCTACATCTCACCCGTACTGTTTGGAGATAAAACCGGGCCCTGGTTTGTCATCCCCGGAAATTCCCTTGCCTTCTATGTCCAGGATCCCCTGATCGAGATCCGGGTCGTCGATGAAACCCGCAATTTCCAGATCACAAACGAGGTCACCTGGATCCCGAAGGGTGATGTGGTCGGGTTCCGGATTGATACCAACGTGTATGAGATTGCGAAACGGCCTGGTTCCCCGGGAGCTCCAGTCACGCTACGGGTTCGCGGACCAGGCGGTGTTGAATATTCCTCTCTGGACGGGTATCAGCTGGAGGATATCATGGTATCGGGCTCCCCGTTCCAGACCGGACCGGTCTGGTTTACCGGTGATTACGAGAGCGGCAGCTACTCGGTCTGGGCCGAGAGCACGGGCAATGACATGAATCTCAACTACAAGCGCGAAGGAAAGACGGTGACACCCCCGGTGGAATTCCTCCTCCAGAGCACAAACCCGCTGATCACTCCCGAGCCCACTACCAGACCGGCCACGGTCCTTACCACCCTGCCGCCTACCACGATTCCCGCAACATTGCCCCCTGCCACGGTTCAGACACAGGTGCCTGCAACGACCCTGACCGAATCTCCAGGTACGCCACCTGCTACCGGGACCCCGGCCACCACACCCACTTCAGCTGTCCCCGGTTTTGGTACCGCGCTCTCCGTTTCTGCACTGGCAGCAGGTACCCTGATACTGGTCATCAGACGAAGGTAGGCCGGTTTTCATTTTTTTTGGTATCGTGGCATTTCAGCCACTTAGTTTTCCACCGGTTTTAGATTCCTATCCCGATTAAGACGCTTCTTTGGGTTGCGCCTTCGGCTTACCCCCGACGCTGTGGCTTCCCCCCCCTTACGCGATAGGTCGGTGTTATGGAACAGATTCTTTTTTGCATCCATACGAATGTTCAGTGACTTTTTTACATCGATTTCAGAACTGGCTACCTATCACATTTTCAGTCGTAATTTGATGTTGGATTTGGTGGTCAGATTAGCATTATGCCCTTTTTATTCTCATTTTAATGTCTCTTCAGTAGTCCAGCCCGCCGAAGAAGGTAAGGTTGCTGCTCTCGTATGGAACGGGAACCTGTCCTCCATGCTCCTTCCTGAGTGCAACCTCTGAACAGGGATCGGCCGGATGAATTTCATGAGAGCCAGGTTCAGGCGATGGGGAACATTCATGTGATCCCCGGTCCCGGTCCGGTTTTGGCCGAAAAGTCAGTTTCCGGGGATTCCATCACCGTATCGGTTCGGGCCAAAACCATTTTTTCCTCTGACCCCAAGGGATACTCATGAATGTCGGAACCACGATCATCAAATGCCGGCACAGTATCCGGAGTTACAAGCCCACTCCGGTTGAAGATACAATTATCAGGGATGTCCTTGAATGTGCACGCCTTGCCCCGACAGCGATGAACCTCCAGCCGTGGCTGATCGGGGTCATCCGCGAAAAAGGGCTTCTGCAGAAGGTAGCCGGCCTTACGGATCACGGCAAATTCATTGCGGATGCGCCGGTCTGCTTTGCGGTATTCGGTGAGCGTAAGGCAAAGTATTATCTCGAGGACTGTTCGGCAGCAACAGAGAACCTTATCATCGCACTGCAGTCATACGGGGTGGGATCCTGCTGGGTTGCCGGTGACAAGAAGGAGCATGCAGAACCGGTCCGGCACCTTCTCGGGGTTCCCGACCGGTACACCCTGGTCTCTCTCCTGCCGGCAGGCTATCCCGCAGACATCGCGATCCAGAAGAAGAAGGATACCGATGAGATCGTATTTTTTGACCTGTATAAAGAAGATTGAGTCACGACGGACCACCTTTTTTTCGTGGTTGCCCGTAATCACAACCTTTTTATTTTCGTCCCGCTTTCAAAAGCCTTTGAGG